>QIHH01000070.1 GCA_003230195.1 Gammaproteobacteria bacterium | reverse complement strand
TTTAAACCTTTCGCTTCCAGCTCCTGCTTCAGCATGTCGCCCGAAACTGGATCCATCTGGCGCTCCATCAAGGTATCCATGAGATGAACCACGGTGACGGTCATCCCCTGCAACATCAGGCCATTGGCGGCTTCAAGTCCTAACAAACCACCACCGATAACAACCGCGCTCTTATGGTTTTTAGCGCACTCAAGCATGGTATCAACATCATGGATATCGCGGAAACCGATCACACCCGCTTTATCATGGCCCTGCACCGGAATAATAAAAGGATTAGAACCGGTGGCGAGCAACAGGCGATCATATGACGCTGTGGTGCCATCATCCGCAATCACCTTGCGGGCTTTGCGATCAACATTCACGACCTTTTTACCGGTATGCAGCGTGATGTTGTTCTCTGCGTACCATTCAAGCGTATTCAACATAATTTCATCAATGACCTTTTCACCAGCGAGTACTGGTGAAAGCAAGATACGGTTGTAGTTGCCATATGGCTCTGCGCCAAACACAGTGATGTCATATTTATTCGCTGCGATCTTCAGCAGCTCTTCAAGCGTACGCACACCGGCCATGCCGTTACCAACTAGAACTAATTTTTCTTTCATCACCCGATAATCCCTAAATATAAAAACTATACAGCGATAAAGCAATTACCATACCAATACCAATAACTAATATAACTATCTGTTTTACTTAAGTAATAAAATAAAAAATAGCCACAAAGCCATTCCAGCACAGCGACTCCGCGCCAATCAAGTGCGTTAAATAAGACTATGCGCCATTTCAGCACAAGATGAAACATAACCGATAACCCGACACTGATAATGCGCTAGAATGGCAACGCTAAAACAGCCATAACAACAAACAATTATTGAATATGACATCGCCCACTAAACCCACTTCGGCCAACTTCACACCAGCCAGCAACCAAAAAAATAAAACAAACTTACTAGTCAGGCTATTCATCGTACTGCTCTTCACCCTGTTCCTACTACTAATCGCAGCCTCAGCAGCAATCAAAATTAGCCTGCAGCAGTGGCTCAGTGCACAGACACAAAGTAACGTCACGATCGCTGAGGTGAGACTCAATATTTTTAGTGGCAAGCTCTTTTTACGGCAGCTACATATTCCACATCAAAATAAAACGACACAAGCATCATCACTGGAATATGCCAGCATTACAATCGATATGAAGGCAATCTTCCAGCGGCAAATTGTGGTGAATGAGATAACCCTTAGCCATGCCAATATCACTATCGAACAAACCACCGATCAACTGCGCATTGCAGGCATACCAATACCACAGCCTGCCGACTCAACAGCAGAACCAACACCTGACACTAATACCAGCAACGTGCTCGCAGTCACCGTCCATACAATCACACTGGAATCTATTGCACTTCATTATCAGAGTGATGCGCTCAATAACAGGATTGAGATCGATAGCAAAATTAAAAACATCACAACCGCCGAGCCAAACGAAGCGATACACTTGGCACTGCGCCTCGCCATCGGTAAAGGTGAGATTCACTACCAAGGCGTGCTACACCCCTTTGCAGCAACGCCTGCCTTTGATGGTGAACTCACAATCAATGAGCTGGACCTCACAACATTTGCCGCACTTGTACCACAAAGTGATTTCATCGTTAAGCAGTTAACTCTCAACCACCAAAGTCGCATCCATGGTGCATTCCCCCATGATGACCCACCTCAGTTCAACCTAAAGGGTGATGCCGCCCTGAATAATATTGACATTATTGCAGCGCTGAATAACGACACCTATCTAAAAACAACAGCAATTGCCATTAACAACATTAATGTGCAATACCCAGCCTCTGTTTCAATTGGTGAAATCATCATTAGTGACCTTGACGCCGCCTTGCTTAAAGATAGCGAAGGTAATTTATTAACCAAAACAAAACCAACAGACACTGAATCAACGGCAGCAAACAACAACACGCCGTCACAGAAAGAACAAAGCCCCGCACTCATATTTAGCATTGATCGCCTCTCAATCGAAGGCAATAGTGCGCTGGCCTTTAGCGATGCATCCGTCTCACCTCAATTCAATACTAAGCTACAGCCACTCTCGCTCACACTCGACCGCATTGACAGTGCAAACCCCACTGCTAAAACGACACTTTCACTAGATGCCACTATCAATGAAACCGGTACAACAAAATTGACCGGCCACATTTCACCACTCGCGGATGAATTAACTATCAACCTCAATAACACGCTTACCGATTTAGAACTACCGGTCATATCACCATACACAGAACAAGCAATCGGTTATCAACTGCGCCGTGGTCGCCTCCTCGCCCAAACGACACTGGAGATCAAAGGTGACCAGCTACAGGTCAGCAATAAATTAACGCTGACAAAACTCAGTATCAAAGAGAGCGACCCGGAAAAGGCACAGGGATTAATCGAACAGTTAGAGATGCCGCTTGATAGCGCGCTTAATCTACTCCGAGATGGCAATGACAATATCGTTTTCGATCTACCCGTGCACGGCAGTCTCAATGACCCTCAATTTAAGCTTGGCGGTGTGATGAAACTGGCCATCGGTAAAGGAATGAAGATGGCCGCAATGAAGTACCTAACAAATGCACTACAGCCACTTGGCACTCTCTTACTGGCCAAAGACATTATCGGCATCATTACTAAACCTCGTTTCAAACCACTGAGTTTTGCAGCGGGTAAATCTGAGCTTAACAACGACACCGCCGCATACCTTGATAAACTCGGCAAACTACTCTCGAACCGTCCCAAACTGACCATTTCATTATGTGGCATCGCCAACAAAGATGATCAGATCGTGCTTAACGCAGCAGAACAGCAACCTGAAAAAACTGAACCAACAGCTAAGACAGCCAATGAGCAACTACATACACTCGCCTCTATGCGCGCCAGCAACGCCCGCGCTCATCTTAGTCAACAGGGCATCGACAACAGCCAGCTATTCGCATGTAATCCGGAAATAATCCCTGAATATGGCACCAGTAACAGCATTGTCGAAGGTGTCGATATCATCCTGTAATCATCATGATTACGCCCTGAAAACCGGTACCTGACGATAAAACAGCACCAACTGCGCGTAGACCTCTGGACACTGCTCAAACAGTACTTCAGGTGCGGTAAAAAAGTATTCACTCACCACCGCAAAAAACTCCGCGGGGTCAGTCGCCGCATAAGGGTTGAGCAGCGAGTGCTAATGGTCAACTAACTGCTGTTGCAGATGGTCAAACGCATCACTCAATGACATTACTTAAGCTTTTTAATTTTTTCCAGCACAAGCGGCGCATGGCCACCCGCTGCCGTGCCATATTCAACACTGCTTAATACACCCTTTTTATCAATAATAAAAGTTGAGCGTACAATGCCCATTTTGGTCTCACCCTTTTTTGTCTTCTCCTGCCACACCCCATAGCGCTCACATACTTCACCCTCGGTGTCAGCCAGCAGCTCTATCTTTAAATTGTATTTATCGATAAAAGATTGATGGCTTTTACAGGAATCTTTGCTCACCCCAATCACTATTGTTTGCAGGCGTGCAAATTCACCTGAGAGATTGGTAAATTCTGAGGCCTCAAGGGTACAACCCGAGGTGTCATCTCGCGGATAAAAATATAAAACAACATTCTTTTTCCCTTTAAAATCAGACAGGCTAATTTCTGTTTTGCTCGCATTGAGTAGCGTAAAACTAGGGGCAATCTCAGTCTTTTTTAACATAGCGCGATTCATCAGCCTCATATCAAGTAAGACTTAATTATACGGCTTCTTGACCATCAGGTCAGGAATATTACTTTTTCAATCCAGATCGACTAGTGGCACAACCCTCTCTGCTTTATAATCACCGCTATTCTCAACAGCAAAGATCCTACTATACTGATGTCAAACCCTATTAGCCGGGCCGAAAGTGAACGCTTGCTTAAATTGGCAACACGCGCCTCAGTGACCACTGCGGTGATCCTGATCATTGCCAAGCTGATCGCTTACTGGCAGACCGATTCTGTCAGTATTCTCGCCTCACTGGTTGATTCATTAATGGATGCTGTCGCCTCGATCATTAACCTGCTCGCCGTCGCCTATGCACTTGCCCCACCCGATGAAGAGCACCGCTATGGCCATGGCAAAGCGGAATCATTAGCGGGCATGGCACAGGCCACTTTTATTGCAGGGTCTGGGCTATTCCTGATTGTGGAAGCGATCCAGCGCCTGCTTAATCCACAACCGATTGAGGCTTTTAACATCGGCATGGGCGTGATGATTTTTTCAATGATTGCCACGCTTATTTTACTCTCTATCCAGCGCCATGTAATCATCAGAACAAATTCCAGCGCGATTCGAGCCGATGCACTCCATTATAAAACAGATCTCTTCACCAATGCCGCCATCATTGTTGCCCTGCTCCTTTCTCAATTTGGCTGGCTTGGTATTGATCCACTCTTCGCGCTCGCGATTGCCGCCTACATTCTCTACAGCTCATGGGAAATCGGCAGCGAAGCAGTTCATGATCTGCTAGACCGCGAACTACCCGCAGAGAAACGTCAGCAGATTGTCGATATCGCGAAAAAACACCCGGATGTTCGCGGCATGCACGACCTGCGCACCCGCCTCTCAGGACGCACTGAATTTATCCAGATGCACATTGAACTGGACGATGAACTACCGCTGATCGAAGCACATGAGATCGCAGACCAAGTGGAAGATGAGATCATCAAAGCAATCCCAACCGCTGATGTGGTGATTCACCTTGACCCCGTCAGTACGGTCGATTTAGAGACGTTGCCACTATTTAAGCGCAATGATTAAGATGATGATTAAAAGACTCCGTTAACCAAACCTGTTTTTCAGCTCAGCTTTCCTTTTTGATACATAGACATTTAATTATAAGATGCCTGCGAAATGACTGTAATAATTTTACACGACTCTCTCTTGTTTAAAATCTATTTTTATGTTAGTTATTTATAAAGTTCGGTCAGTAAATTAACTAAGGAAAGGAAAGCCTAATGAATAATTTAACTAAAGTGGTCGTTGGTCTCTGTATCTTTCACCCGCTAATGGCATTTTCTGCATCAGCACAAGCAGATGGAAAGCTGGAATCATATTTAAAAGATTACCACCCAGAAACCTACAACGCAGCTAAAAAAAGTAATCTTGATATTAATTCGCTTGAATTTTCTAATTCAAATATCAATAACAATCGTGGTGCTGGTGCTATGAGTAATGCTAAGTCAGATTTACGGCTGTTATCGAAACTGCCACGCCCTTCACCAGGGTCGGCACGTAAGAACTGTGAGCGTACAAAAACAGGGGTCGGTATATTTCTTGAAAATAACTTTGTCGCCACCTGTGTCAGTGAAGATGGTACTTTTGGCAATGGCTACGCCTCATTGGGAATGACATTTAACCCTGCGGGAACAGGCACTGTTAATGCGCCGGATTATTTGCGGCCAGGCAGTCCTCATGAATATTTTTCGGTTACTTTCAATCAGCAATTATTTACCAATAACAATCGAAATGGGCCAACGATGACAGGTTCCGATAATATTTCGACAAAAATTCGACGCCTGGATCAATACCCAGCACTTCAGACAGGCGGGGTAATGGTTACCTCAAGTATTTCGGGTGAAAACCATGCTCAACTGGAGATGAAACAAAAATATACTCTGGATCCAAACTCCAGAGAAATTATTGTCAGGGTAGAAATGCAAAATACAGGGCATGGCATACTTCAAGGTATCACATATGCCCGTGGATTAGATCCAGATCAAGACATACCCACCACCTTTAATACGGTTAACCGCAAGGGTCATAGCTATTTTTTCCCAGGAAGCCCTGTTCATGTAAAACCAGCTAATATTGTCTGGGCTTCGGGAAAGAACAGCAAGCTCTCAGTTGCGCTTTATTCAGTTGACCCGGTTGGCCATGATACCTGTGTTAGCCGCACTTGGACAACAAACCCTATGGACATCCTCTCGCAAAATTGTGGTAGCCCACAGCCTGTTTATGATGCTCCTGCCGGATTATATGGTTTTGATTACTCTGATTCGACAATTAATATTGCATTTAAGGTAGGAAGGTTGGCGCCAAAAGAGAAAAAAGTATTTTCGTTTAAATATCTTTTTGATAAGGAACGGAAATACGTTATACCTTACCCAAAACGTCCCACACCCCCCACTGATCTAATGGACAGATAAATTGGCTTTAACAAGTTACAACTGAACTGTATTCATTAAATAAACAGGGTCAGGCTTGATCGCTTAATCAAGCCTGATCTTTGCAGTTTGACAGAAAATATCATTTATTAAGAGACCTTTGCACGAGAACTAATTTTTCGTTCCAGCAAGGCAATAATGACCGAAAAAATGGAGTTTACACGCAGTAAATAACAGTTTTGAGATCATATATAACGCAGCTGTAGCGGAAAATAGACTTGTGCAAAGATCACATTAAAGCGGTGCTGTAGATTCTCCATACAGATGCACCCTTGTGCTGCCTTCCCAAAAAACAAGATTCCTAGCGGCCGCGTAAAAACAGCTTATCCAATTCGACCATACTCATTTGAGTCCAGGTGGGTCGTCCATGATTACACTGCCCACTGCGCTCGGTGCGTTCCATATCCCGCAGTAGTGCATTCATCTCAGGCAAGGTCAAAATACGATTTGCACGCACAGAACCATGGCAGGCCATTGTTGCCAACACCTCATTGAGTCGTTCCTGCACCCGCACACTTTCACCATAGGTATTGATATCCGACAGTACATCACGCACCAAGGTTTCGATATCGGCATCGCACAATAGCGTCGGCACCTCACGTACCACAATGGTTTCCGGGGCAATGCGCTGAATATCAAAACCCAGTGAAGCAAAGACAGCACTAAACTCTTCTGCTAATGCCGCCTCTTTTTGATTCACCGCAATCGACAGCGGTACCAATAACGGCTGAGACTTGATGCCACCATCACTAAAGGTCTGCTTCATCCACTCATAAGTGATCCGCTCATGCGCCGCGTGCATGTCAACCAGCACCAACCCTGCCTCATTTTGCGCCAGAATATAAACCCCGTGCAGCTGTGCCACAGCA
>QIHH01000238.1 GCA_003230195.1 Gammaproteobacteria bacterium | reverse complement strand
CTATCCAGTACTGGTAGTGAATTCTTGGCAGCAGTGACTCGTTATCTAAACCCGTGTTGAGTAGCAGAGCAGGGATTTTGTGATGTTCCGCAATTTGCAGAATAGACTCGCCAATCCCTTGGAATTCCATAAATAGAATAGCATCGACGCCACTGGTGGCGGCTGTCTGTACCTGTTTGAGCATACGATCAGTCGACATTCCGGCATGATGTACTTCAAGCTGAAGTCCAATATCATCAGCTGCGGCCTGCGCAAAAGATTCAAGTCTATCCCAAAAATCCGATGAATGAGGTAAAAAAATGGCTGCCCGATAATCAGCCATAGCGCTGGATGTCGGAGAATCGGCCTCTACCGCTTGGGCAGCACAAAGCAGTGTTGGTATAAGCCACAACAGTATAACGGCCTTCCATTTCCGATAAAATTCCCTGCCCAAATCCCTAACCCTTCCAAAGTTAAAAACCTGCGGTAGTGATGTCCAGGTCTGTTGCGATGTATAGTCTGCAGGTAAGGGTACCTGTTAGTTGGAGGGTGAGTCTCCTGCTGGTGTTGCGCTATATTCCCTATTTCAGTCTTTTTTCAGCACGACTCATCAATTTATCGAGATCGTCACCTTTTTCCCAGCTACTGGTCGTACTCTTAATGGTGAGGGTTTTGGGGTTCTTCTCTAGCGCCTTGATTTGAGTGGTGAGCTTGTCAGCCAGTGCGATGGTGTCCTTCTCCGCTGTCTCAGGCAAAATCAGCAGGAACTTGTTTGTGTCGAGTCGTCCTGCCAAGTCTGCCCAGCGTAGTTGATCATTGAGCAGCAGGCTGATGGCAACCAGCACTTGGTCAAGTTTCTTTTTGTCTTTCACCCCGCCAGTCTGAAGAATAATGAGCGACAGCGGATTGTTGTAGCGACGGCTACGCGATACCTGAGATTCTAGTGTCTGCATCAGGCCGTGCTGGTTGAGCATGCCGGTTGTTTTGTCATGAATATTGAGGTTTTCAATTTCAACCTTCAGATGTTCATTTTCGCTGTGTAGCTGATGTAGCTCGGTGACGTCGAAAAAATAGTGTGCAGTGAGGCCTTCGTTTTCATCCGCTAGTGGTGCACGCCAGCATTTGGTCCAGCGCCGTTCATGAATGGCAGTGGCAGGTAGTTCGGCGATATTTTTTGCCTTTAACAGCGCTTTTAGTGAATCGTTTTTCAGCGATGATGCGGTGGCCCCTTTGATCTCGTTGAAGTCGATATCGAGGTAGTTTTGTAAGGCGTTATTGAGCCAGACGATCTTTTTTTTCTTATCAGTCAGCAGTAATCCTACCGGTGCATCTTGCAGCACGGCGGGGATGGCATCTGAAAAGCCCTCGGGAAGTGTCATAACGTACTCCGAAATTTATGTTATTTAGACTGATTATGTCTGACCTTAACGCAGATTTCTATCATTGTCCGACATGGATGTCTATTGTTTACACTGAATTGGCTCGATTTAATAAGTGGTATTTGTTTTATTTTTATTTTGCCGCACTATTTGCCATGAATATGGGCTAATTCTGATGGTTGTTTTAATGGCTGGTTGATGTGATCTATCTCTAGGTTTTTACTGAAGGGCCGATACGTTTTGTACGGATTTTGAGTGATTTACAAGGGTTCTGGGAGGCACCGCGCTGGATATCAAGACGATAAAAAAACGTTTTTTAGGCCTTAATCGTGAGCGCATAAGACGTACGCGTGATGTTCTGCGGACTCGTCAGCGAGATGTGATGGACGTTTTAACGTTGTTCTTTCACGCCAATCACCCCTCTTTTCCTGGTTATGTGTCGAAAAATACGCCTGTGGGCGTGGCAGATTATCAGCCTAGTAAAGCCACCCTTGATGCTGCTAAAAAACTGGTACGTAGTTTTGATTATAAAAAGAAGGCGTTGCCTCGCTACGATATTCACTCGATGTTTTTGATGGGAAGTAGTGGCACCATTGCTTATTCGGAAAGCAGTGATTTTGACATTTGGCTCTGCCACCGTCCGGATCTTGCGGGACCGCAGCTAGATGAATTGCAGCAAAAAGCGGAGGCGATCGAAAAATGGGCGGATGAATTTGGCCTAGAAGTGCATTTTTTTCTAATGAATGCTGAGAAGTTTAAAGAAGGCAGCGTGGCTGAACTGTCGGTTGAAAGTAGCGGCAGTGCGCAGCATCATTTATTGCTTGAAGAGTTTTACCGTACGGGCCTTTTGCTGGCGGGCAGATACCCCGTTTGGTGGTTGGTGCCACCGAATGAAGAGAAAAACTATGATGCCTATGTGAGTCGTTTAAAACTACGGCGTGATATTCGTGATAGTGAAACCATCGACTTCGGTGGTTTGCCAGATGCACCGGCTGAAGAGTTTCTGGGTGCGGCGTTGTGGCAGTTATACAAGGGTGTGGATTCCCCTTATAAGGCTGTGCTCAAACTGATGTTGATGGAGACCTATGCAAGCGAGTACCCTAATGTTCGCCTGCTATGTACGCAGTTCAAACAGGAAATTCATGATGGCGAGATCGATATGGTCAGCCTTGATCCCTATATCATGCTGTATAAAAAACTGGCAAATTATCTTGATGATCCTGAGCAGCTAGAGAAGCTTGAGTTGGTTCGGCGTTGCTTTTATTTTAAGGTGAATGAGCAACTAGGAAAATCTGTCGATGAAAAACAGATGACCTGGCAACGTGAGGTGATGGCAGAGTTGACGGCTTCGTGGGGCTGGACGCAAGTCCATATGGCGGTGCTGGATACACGTGCGCAATGGAAAATTAATCGGGTGATTGATGAGCGACACAGCCTAGTTGGTGCGCTAATGCAAGGGTATCAATTCCTGTCGAAATTTGCACGTGAACATGTGCAGATGTCGATGATTAGTCAGCGTGACCTGCATATTCTTGGGCGAAAACTTTATGCTGCTTTTGAGCGTAAAGCTGGCAAAGTTGATATCATTAATCGCGGTATTTCAGATGATGTTGTTGAGAGCCATTTGACCTTTTATCGTGCGGGTGGTGATGGTGGCTGGATGCTTTTTCGCGGGAATGTTGGCAGTGAAGAGATAAGAGATCATAAGCCGCTTAAGCGAGCGCATAGTGTGGTCGATCTGACGGCGTGGTGTTTTTTTAATAAATTAGCAGATGACCGCACAGTCGTCGTGCTGCAGGGAAAAGAGATGCATATTAATATGAACGAGGTTCGTTCAATTAATCGTGTCTTTGATAATTTATTTCCTGGTGGAAAGTTGGTTTCGAGCAGCATGGAAGACCTGACCGATACGCCGAGAATGATACGTGCCGCACTGCTGGTGAATGTAGCGGATGAGATAATGGATGTGCATGTGCGTGATGGCAAGCATATGACGAGTAATCGAACGGACGCGTTGAGTTACGGTGGTGTCTGTAATAACCTGATTAATTCGTTTGATTTTGTCTTCCAGACCAGTTGGCAAGAGGTGTTAACCTTTCGCTATACTGGGCCGAAAGGGGTGCTGGATTGTCTACGTGCTTATTTTCAGTGGACGCCACGTTCCAAGGGCATTCAGCCACCGGAAGTTAAAATTCAGTGTGATGTATCTGGTCGAGCAATGGTGATTCAGAAACGAATTGAAGAGCTTTTTGAGGATGTGACGAGTTGTTTTTACAGTGGCTCAAGCCCAGAGACCGTGCGCTATCTTTTTTGTATTGGTCGTATTTATTATCTGCTACAGATTGAAAATGATGCGTTGGCCTATACGCAGCACGATGCATTTGATGACATACTGAATAAACTGTCTGAGCCGAGCGAAAATTTCACAACGGTGGCAATTGATCGTTATGCATTGAAAAATACATTAATGCCAATGGTCTTTCGCCTTAACAAAGAAGGCGTGATACAAGTTTTTTACCAGGTTGATGGTTACTCTGTTGATGTCTATGTGGTGGATGAAAATGGCTCGCTTTACTATCAGCGGGCGGAGGATCAGAATCCGGAAGTTTTGCTTAATCAATATCGTCGTTTTTTTGATTCAGTGACTTATCGGCAAATGATTCAGCGTGGTGACGCACCAGTAAGCGATGATGACGGTGCTTCACCCAAAATACAGTTTTTTCAGGCAGGTCGAGGTCGTGACCGACGTTTGATGCTGCAGCGCAAGACAGTCGAAAGTAATGTGGCGGCGGGCGGTTACTTTAGCCTGCAGGTGATTGGTGAAAATATGGGTGATGGTAAGTCAATGTTCACTATCTACTGCAATGATGTTGAGCTGACTTCACTTGAATTTGGCGATGGCCTTTTTAGCGAAGTGGCGCGACATGTGTTGGAGCAGCGCAAGAGTGGCCTGCTTTACCCTATCTATATTACGGATATTGATATTCCTGCCACATTACTGGGTAAGGATCTGTCGATGAGCTTGCAGACGATTAATTATCTGAATTACAAACGCTTTATTGAAGAGAAGCTCAACGCCGAACTTAAGGCGATGACTAGCCGAGAGAGCAGTGCTGGTCAGGTTGCCTGACCACCGTTTTCTCTTTTGCGACACATTTTGATTGCTGATCTCAGTTGGTGGATGTAGCCGTCGTTTATAGTCGCTGCCAATCGACTGTCGATACCAGCATGAATGATCTGCTGGGTCCGCGTTGCTCTGAAGAATTCTATCTCGGTGAGATAATCCCGTCGAATTGATACTTGTGGGGTGTGAGCACCCACCTGATTTGATGGGTGAACGCTACCTGTGGTGCTGGCCAAATATCACAAATTTTGTTGCCAAATTTGCCAGCGATCTCAAAGAATGCTCGAAGAAGCCTTCGGATTCTCAGGGTGATGGTCGATACTCTAATAAGGGTTCGCTGAGCCTCGGCCTTTTCCTAGTAAATGATGCGTATTGATAATCTTTATGTGAGGCAGGACTGGTGTTAAAGGTTGAGAGTTTTCGGCGGCCAGTTTTTTAAGTGCAGCCATTAGTTGTATTTTATATGTATTTATATTGGGGTTATGGTAGCCTTTGGTAATTGATGGCTTGCATTCAAGCTTTTTGCTGCAATATTACGCGCAAATGCGTGGGAAAATGGAGTTAACCAGCAAGCATCATCTCTGCTAATACTATTACACTTGACCAGGACGTCACAAGTCAGGAGTTGAAGTTGTGGTGCTAAAGATGTTCTTCAAGGTCGGTGTGACATAATGCCGGTAACACCCGGCAAAAAAATGCTCATTATTGCGGCTACTGGTTTCTTCTGCCTAGCAAGCCTCTTTTCCTTTGGCGCCGACTTTTCGCTGGATTTCGCACAACCATCCACTAGTGGATTCTTTCCAGGCTCATGCAATACTGGCGTTGCTGGCGGTCTATGTGCAACTGCGGGTGCTGCGCAAGAGCTAGATCCAGACACAACTCCCTTTTCTCAGGAGTCTGTCTCTATTGATGGTGTTGCTTATTGGCATCAGATTATAGGTGACCCTGAGCAAGGTTTTGTCATGGAAGTTTATATCACACAGGGGGGATTAGCCCTGCTATCCGATGGCAGCGGGGGGCGTCCTTCAAACTTCCCTGGTGGGGGCCTGTACCGGCAAGATCTGGATGTGCAGAGCGGCAATGGCTGGGATCCACTTGGGCTTAATCCCGCTAACGATTTCAAGACCACCGGCAATGGTACCGGCACCCCCACCAAGGTCGTCATGCGGCAGGTATTGGGGGGCAGTTGGGATGCAGCGAGCGAGACTTGGAGTTGCAACGGCGCAGAGTTCTGCTCGGATTTCACTAAAGCAGCGCTGGGTACCAAGCCAAGAATCATACAGACGGTTAATGACGCTTCCGAGGGCTTCTCTGCTTTTTTTGATCTGGACATGAGCAGCATCAGCTACGCTGATGACACCACGGCGGGCACGTTGATCAACACGGTAACCCTTCCCGCTTTTGTGCCTGTTGGCGCTACCGTTCCGATGACAGGGAGTGGCAACACCAGCAATTTTAATAATGGCGGCAGCTTCAACATGGCCACCGACATCCAGAATAGCGCCGTCACTGGCGGTCGTTATACCTGGACCAATACCGGCGGGAGTGACGGCTATCAGACCTGGAATTTTGAAGAAGGCAGTTATAGTTATGCCGATGGGGGGATGGATCAACTTAACCTGAACTGGGGCAGTTTTTTTGATGCCGCACAGAACCCCTTTGGAACAGGTAATGAAGGAAAATGTGACAGCGGTGCTATTACCGGTTCCTGTCCGTAGTTTGCGGAGTATCTCGTGATGAATTTTACCCAAATGAAAATTGTATTCCGTTCAGGCGGGTCTTTTCTTCTTCTTCTTCTTCTTCTTCTACTACTACTGGTGATGTTGCTGGCAACTATGCCGGCTAGTGCAAACCAGCACAGAGCAGTCCAGTTGACTCCGGGATTGCCAACTTTTTTTACCGATTTTGGCAAGGTAGTGAGCACCGCAGGTGATGTTAACAATGATGGTTATGACGATATCATCGTCAGTCGGCCTCAAGCGAGATCCGTGTATGTTTATTACGGTTCGGCCAATGGTCAATTTACCCCGCAGAGCGGCTCTGTCGGCACCCCTGATTGGCAAGATACGGTCAATGCGGGTAACTTTGGTAGCGCCCTCGCTGCTGGTGATTTTAACTGTGATGGCATTGACGATGTTGCTGTGGGTGCCTATTCAGGTGCTTCTGGCCAGTCAAATGAAGGACAGGTCTATGTTTATTACGGTAGCAATACGGGCCTCCCCGCCACACCCGACTGGCGCGCAGAGAGCGACACCAACTTTGCTTGGTTCGGTTGGTCGCTTAGCAACGCAGGCGATATCAACCAGGATAGCTGTGATGACCTGCTGGTTGGTGGGCGTCGCTCTGGTAACGGTATCGCCACACTCTTTTTTGGCGATATCAGCGGGTTGCCTGATGGCGATGGCGATGGTGTTGCCCACCCCAGCGACTATAGTTGGTCAGTGACCGGTACAGGTGGTTTTGGTCAGTCGGTCGCGGGCATCGGCGATGTCAATAACGATATGGTCGATGACCTGCTGGTGGGTTCGCGTAATGGCAATGTCTATCTCTACTATGGTGTCGCGGCAGGTATCCCCAATACAGTTGTGGATTGGCAGGATAGCCGCGCTTTTAGCTTTGGCAGGACAGTCGCCAAAGCCGGTGATGTCAATGGTGATGGCTTTGGCGATTTTATCGTTGGCGAACCAGTGAGTAATGGCGGGCGCATTCACCTCTACTATGGTGCAACTGGAGGCCCTAGGACAGATGGCAATCCCGACTGGAGTTATGCCGTCCCCAACGAAGGCCATTCGCACGGCTCCGATACTGGTTTTGCTGCCACGATCAGCAGCGCTGGTAATATCAATGGGGATAGCTACGATGATTTTATCGTCGGTTGGCCGGTGTATCATGGTGGTTTGACGGGCCATCCGGGGCGGGTGTATCTCTTCTATGGCGGTGCGAGCGGCCCGGGTAGCGATCCTGATGAGACAGTGGATGGCCCCCAAGAGGGTGCTCAGTTCGGCGTCTCCGTCTCCGTTGGGAATTTTGATGGCGACACACTAAGCGACTTTGTCATTGGCGCACCCAACTACGCTATCGCCCTCGGTGGCACGAATAGTACTCGTGGAACTGTGTTTGCTTATCTCAGCACACCTGCTCCGGCTCATATCACGATCAATCCACCACAAAGCTACACCAACTTCCATGTCACCTCTGAGGATGGTACTACCAAAACTTCATCTTTCACCATTGTGCTGGATAGACTACCAACCGCAGATGTCACCCTCAACGTCATCAGTAATAATTCGGCGGAAGGGGTGGCATCACCTGCTGCGTTGACCTTTACAACTGGCGATTGGAATGTGCCTCAAACAATCAACATTAGCGGTGTCGATGATGCACTGGACGACGGCACGGTTCAATATACCCTCAGCTTTGCCGTGAATAGCAGTGACGCTGGTTATAACGGGCTGATAGCCGATGATGTGACCGTGCGCAACGAGGACGATGATGTTACCGCCATCATCGTCGATCCGACAATCGAGCTGGTGACCACCGAAGATCTCGGCAGCGCCACCTTCACAGTGGTACTGGACGCACAACCCACGGCCGATGTCACCGTAGGTCTCACCAGCACTAATCTCCTAGAGGGTACCGTCTCCCCCGCCTCACTGACCTTTACCATGGCCGATTTCAGAACCCCGCAAGTGGTCACGGTCACGGGGGTCGATGATGTAGTCCTAGATGGCAATATCCCCTACTCCATTGTTACGGCTCCGGCGGTCAGTGGCGACGCCCTTTATAACAACCTGAATGCGGCTGATGTTGCGGTCACCAATCATGACAATGATCTGGAAACAGGCATCAGCATCATAGAAGGTAATCAAGCCGGTTCACTGTTTGGTCGTTCGCTCAACAGCGCTGGCGATATCAACGGAGACGGCTTTGCCGACTTCATTGTTGGCGCTCCCAAACATGATAACGACCAGAGCAACGAAGGGCGCGCTTATGTCTACTTTGGTGCGCCAGCAGGGTTTTCGACCACCCCCTGGGTTGCGGAAATCGACCAGGCCAGCGCCGAATTCGGCTGGTCAGTCGCGGGAGCAGGCGATGTGAATGGTGATGGCTTTGCCGACATCATCATCGGTGCGCGTAAATATGATGGTGGTGAAACCGACGAAGGGCGGGTGTTTGTCTACTATGGTTCAGCACTGGGTCTGCCCGCCACCCCTGACTGGATGGCAGAAGTCGATCAGGCCGGCGCCAATTTTGGAGCCGCTGTGAGCAGCGCTGGTGACATCAACGGGGATGGTTTTGATGACATCCTGGTGGGTGCTGATAACTATTATGCGGCCGATTTTGTTGATCCAGATGCAGGCTTTCCTCAGTTCGTTAAAGAAGGAGCGGCGTTTCTCTTCTACGGCTCGGCGAGCGGCCTGCCGGATACAGTGCCGGATGGTATCGCTCACCTCAGCGATGGTGATGTCGCTTGGCAGGGAGAGACCGGTGGCAGTAACGCATTTTTCAGCACTCACTACGGTCGAGCCATTGGTAGTGCCGATGTTAACTGTGACGGCTTCGCCGATGTCATTGTGGGCGCACCGAAATACCATTCTGTCGCTTTTAATGGACTATGGGGGCGAGTGTGGGTCTATCACGGTAGTCCAGCTGGATTGCGCACTGATGGCAATGCTGACTGGACGGTGCTTGGCCCGCAGGTAGGTAGCGGTTTTGGCAATTCAGTGGACGGTGCTGGTAACGTTAATGGGGATACCGATGGCGGTTACGGCTGTGACGATATCATTATCGGTGCTGATGGTTTTGATAGTATCAGTGACGAAAATAACGAAGGGCGGCTCTACCTCTATTATGGCTCCCCGACCGGTCTGACGAGCATCCCTTGGACTGATGAAAACAATCAGGCGAACGGCAAACTGGGGATCGCGGCTGCTACCGTCGGAGACCTCAATAACGATGGTTTTTCTGACATCATCGCCGGCGCGAATCGATACGATAACGGTGAAACAGATGAAGGCAGGATCTATATCTACTTTGGTTCCGCTAGCGGTCTCGGTAACCCGGTGACACGGGAGATCGACCAGCCGTTCGCCCTGTTTGGCACGGCGGTAGCAGGCAGCGGTGATGTGGATGGCGATGGAAACGACGATTTTATTGTTGGTGCAACTCTTTATGATGGTGATCTCTTCAACGAGGGTGCTGCTTTCCTCTACCTCAGTGACCAAGCTGCGATCAAAGTTCATCCCACTGCTGGGCTGGTAACCACCGAGGCGGGTGGCAGTGCCAGTTTCAGTGTGGTACTTACCGATGCTCCTAGTGCCAACGTTACCATTACTCTCTCCAGTGACTTGACAGAGGGGGTGCTCAGCAGCACATCTCTGCTCTTTACGCCGGCAGACTGGTCTACGCCGCAGAACGTCACTGTTATCGGTGTTGATGACGGAATCGTGGATGGTAACTTCCCATATATGGTCATCACCGCAGCAGCAGTGAGTGCCGACAGCCGCTATAGCGGCATGAATGGCGACGACGTGGCAGTGGTTAATCTGGATGATGAACAGCCCACAGTGAGTGTCATCGCTAGCGATGGCGTTGCCAGCGAGAGCGGTTCCGACAGTGGCACCTTTACCGTATCGCGGACGGGAGGAACGCCATCACCATTGCAGCTCTTCTATACCGTCGGCGGAACCGCTACCAACGGTCTCGACTATCAGAGTCTGAACGGCAGCATCACCATCGCGGCTGGCGACAGCAGTACTGTCATCACCGTGACAGCGCTGCTGGATGGGTTTTTCGAGGCGAGTGAAGCAGTCATTCTGACTTTGAGCACCGCAGCCAGCTACATGGTAGGCGCACCCGCGAGTGCCAGCGTGACCATTAGTGACGGCACGGCCAATGGTATCACGATCAGCCCCACCAGCGGCCTAGTCACTACCGAACAAGGTGGCAACGACATCTTCAGTGTGGTGCTGACCAGTCTTCCTACAGCGGATGTCACGATTAATTTTGCCAGTGATACAGCCACAGAGGGAAGCACCCTTGTGACCAGTGTTACCTTTACCTCGGCCGACTGGGAGACACCACAAACTGTTACTGTGATTGGTCAGGATGACGCTGTGGTAGATGGCGATGTGGCTTATACCATTGTTACCAGCGTCACCAGTGGTGACAGCAACTACGCAGCACTCAACCCCGCCGATGTCACGGTGACCAACCGCGATGATGACGCCCTACCAGTGGTGACGATAATGACCAGGACGGATAGTGTCGGCGAAGGTGGGGCCGCTATTTTCAGGGTTTCCCGCAGTGGCAGTACCGCATCAAGCCTGACAGTCAATTACAGCATTAGCGGTGGCACCGCCACCAGCGGCATCGACTATGTAACGCCGAGTGGCACGGTGACCATTTTCGGTGGACGGAGTTGGCGTGATATCAATGTTTTGAGTATCAGTGATATCGACCCGGAGGGTCAGGAGACGCTGGCGCTTTCGCTGAGTGACAATGCCGCTTATATCGTGGGTTCACCGCGTGCCGACAGTGCCACTATTCTCTCCTCTGGAACTATTATAACGCCGCTCAGCTTTGGCCCCGACCAGGTCGTTGCTGAGGGCACAACAGTCAGCGTGTCTGTGGTCAAGCGTGAAGCGGAGAGTCCCGTTACGATGACCTATACTGTAGCAGGGTCGGCTGACAACCCGGCCGATCATGATGCGGCGGATAATAGCATTGCGATCGCCTCGACAGTCACCACCAACGACGTTACCTTTAATACCGTGGCTGATGGTGTACCTGAAGGTGATGAGACCATTATTTTCACCATGCAAAGCTTCTCACCGCCGGGCGGTGTTCCTTCCCGCCAGGGGGGATTCGGCAACAAGATCAGCCATACGGTTATCATTACCGATGCCAATTTACGCCCCGCCACCTCGCTTATGGCGATTCAGGGGGGGCTTCAGACCCATCTGGTGGTTGCCAGTAGCGGCAATGTGACGATGACGGCCAGCGTGGCCGACCCCAATCCGGGGGATAGCCACAGCTACGACTGGAGCCTGACCAATAACAGCCTGGTCGATGACAATCTGGACGGTGATCCCGCGACTTTCGTCTTTGACCCCAGTGGGTTGACACCCGGCTTTTATAAAGCGCGCGTGACAGTCAGCGACGACGGCAGCCCGCTGCTGGCGGTGAGCAACGAACTGCTGTTTGAGGTGGTAGCAACGGCACCCACACTGGGATCTACCGACTCCGACGGTGATTTCTTAAGTGACTCCTCAGAATCTTATGATGACAGCGATGGTGATGGCATTCCCGACTACCTCGACCCAAACAATATCCCCACGATACCCGACAGAAACCTGCCGCTCAATGCATTACAGCAGCTGCCTGTGCAGTACAAAAGTTACGTGATGCGCACAGACCCCGGTCTCGCGCTGCGTCTGGGAGATATCGCCTTTGCTGCCGGTAGTGATTCAGCGCGAGTGAGCGTTGCTGACATCGCCAATTTCGGCGATGGTGAAGGAGGGCCAGGGGCGGCCAGCGCACAGGATATCCTTCCTAACAGCGGCGGTTATTTTGATTTTGAAATCACCAACCTGCCCGTTGCCGGCAGTTCAGCCAGAGTGGTCATCCCACAGTTTGAGCCACTGCCAAGCGGGGCACGGTACCGCAAATATCATCCGATTAATGGTTGGAATGATTTTGTCGAAGATGTCAATAATTCGCTCAGCTCCGCACCCGGCCTGCCTGGTTTATGCCCCATGCCCAGAGATGCGGCTTATACTCCGGGGCTTACCGTCGGTGATCTCTGTGTGCAGCTAACCATTGAAGATGGCGGTCCTAACGACACCGATGGTATTGTCAATCACGTCATTGAAGACCCCGGTCAGATTGGTGTGGTTGAATCACCAGCAGAAGGTGGAGATGAGCCGCTACCGGTGGTCATAGAACCCGATGAGCAACAGCAGGAGGTCAACAGCCAACTGGGAGGCGGCGGTATCATCAACCTAGCTGTTATTTTGGCTCTCTCCCTATTCATCTGGTTCAATCTGAGCGGGTCTAGGCGGGCCCACTGGCCCGGCTCTTTTTTGGGTAGCAACGCTGATTTGAAATCAGAAATTCTTTAAGCATTAATCCCTTTCGCAATCGTGATTTCTGAATTTCCCAGCGAACGTTTATACTGGCCTTTATTTGCCGGGAACCACCATGTGCCAGTTATCCAAAATTCGTGATGTGATGCGAACAATGAGTTGTGTTGCGTTGGCACTATTGTTAACCTCCTGCGGACAGAAGGGCGGCCTCTATCTGCCGGACAGTTCAATATTGCTGAATATAGTTGTATTTTAAGATGGATCATTTTAGTTATAAAAATGGACAGCTGTTTGCTGAAGATGTCGCGCTTGCCCAGATTGCGGTTGAGCATGGGTCGCCCTGTTACGTTTATTCCCGCGCCACATTAGAGCGCCACTGGCATGCCTTTGATGATGTCTTTGCTGGACACGATCATCTGATCTGTTATGCGGTTAAGGCCAATTCAAATCTGGCGGTGCTGAACCTTTTTGCGCGCCTTGGTTCCGGCTTTGATATTGTTTCGGTCGGTGAACTGGAGCGTGTGATTGTGGCAGGTGGTGATCCGAGCAAGATTGTCTTTTCAGGTGTTGCCAAAACCGTTGCTGAGATGCGCCGCGCGTTGGACGTTG
>QIHH01000255.1 GCA_003230195.1 Gammaproteobacteria bacterium | reverse complement strand
TATGCACAACCATATTGCTTTTGATAATCGCGGATGTGGGCCAGAGTGTCGGTGAACGCTGGTTTTTCTTCGAGGTAGCTCAGTAGCGTTGAGAGGTTTGCGATGCTAGTGACTTTGATGCCTTGCTGCTGTTCGATCTCCTGAATAGCGGAGGTTTCGCCCTGGCCTCTTTCTTGTCGGTCTAGTGCAATCGCGACACCTGCCATTGAGGCCCCTGTGTTTTTGATAATGGCAACGGATTCGCGTACTGAGGTGCCGGCCGAGATAACATCGTCAATGACGAGTACTTTACCCGCTAGCGCTGCGCCGACAATCATGCCGCCTTCACCGTGGTCTTTAGCTTCTTTGCGGTTAAAGGCAAATGGGATGTCGCGCTGGTGCTTTTCCTGGAGCGCAATCACGGTGGCAACCGCAAGAGGAATGCCTTTGTAGGCTGGGCCGTAGAGCATATCGAGTTCAATCTTGTCGTTAACAATAGCTGCTGCGTAATACTGTCCCAGACGAGAGATTGAAGTGCCGGTGTTGAAAAGCCCACTGTTAAAAAAATATGGGCTAATACGGCCTGATTTAAGGGTGAACTCACCAAAACGGAGTACACCTCTGTCGATGACAAAATCAAAAAAATCGCGCTGGAAATCTTGCATTTTACTATCCTTCTGTGGTCTCAGGGCTGAATGGCATTTAGTTAAGACGATGTTAAGTGAATATTTGTCATCCCCGCGTGACTTTGGCTGGGATCCAGTGTTTATTAAGAGATGAACTCCGGTCAAAAGCATGTCGAAATGGTGGGGGAGTGCTTAACTAAGTGCCATTCGTCTCAGCCCCTATTGTACCTATTCAGAGGTAGCGATGGGAAATGATTGATTGGTGAAATAAGCAGCCCCCCTCATGAGAGGGGCTGAAAAGAGCTGATGGCGTAGGATTAGCTGGGTGGTGTACAGTTTTGAAGCGTTTTACGCATGCCTTCAAGCGCTTCTGCCTGTTTTTCAAGTTGAGATGCTTCTACATTGAGTTGTTTGAGCTGGCCATCCAGATTGTTTTTTGATTCCTTAATTTTATTCAATGTCGCCATGTATTTATCGATACTAGTGCGCTTTTCCTGTATCTGGATCACAAGAGGATTAATCAGTTCTTTGAGCCAGGCGTCCGCTTCGCGATTGGCGTTACCAAAGGTATTACGCACATGGCTGACCAGTGAGATGAAAAACTTTTTTACCACAAAGCTCTGTTCTGCCATTGTTGAGATGGGGCTGTTACGAAACTCTTCTGCTTTGATTGCCAGCTGGTCCAGTTCTGCAATATGAGGTTGAATGTTGAATTTTGGAGCAACGTGACTTTTCAAACCATGTTCATCATGGAATTTTTTATAGATTCCTTCTATCAATTTATGGATTTCATCAGAATGACGTTCTGCTATTTGCATCGCTTCACGAGAACTTTCAAAAAATAGCATCATCCCATTTTTCATGCCGTTTGTGGTCCAGCTGCCCGACATGTCGTGACGTGTTTTATCAATAATTACATCAATTGCATCCATGCCTAGAGTATTGAACATGACTTTGGCTTGGGTGGCGAGACGGCGACGACTTGCCTGAAAATTTTTAACGCTTTCGTAGTAGGCGACTTTTTGTTCTTTCGCTTTTTGTAATAATTGTTGAACGACATTTTCATTTTTTCCACGTAGTGCTTCGAGTTGTTCTAGCTGTTTATTGATGTCTTGCAGTTGCCCTGCGATTGGATTGTAAGTGTTGTTGATTGACTGATTTAATCCTTCAACAACACTCTCCCAGATCATTTGTTGTTTAGTCGGCAGGATTTCATTTGCAAGCAGTGATTCAAGTGAGAGCAGGTTGCTTTGTTTGAGTAGCTGGTCATCTTTTTTTGTTTTGGCAAGTAATGCTTTCTGCGCAGATACGGGGTAGACATTACTTGGGTCAATGCCAAGCATTGATGCGCTTGTTTTACGTTGTTCTTCGATGGATGCAAGCACCTCTGAGGGTTTTTTCATTTCATCCCAGAGGATATCAATTTTATTTAATACAGCGACTAGGCCACTTTGTTTTTTATTACGAAAAGCCATAATGTGGTTTTTCCACATATCGAGGTCGCTTTTGGTGACGCCAGTATCTGCGGAAAGAATAAAGAGCACGGCTGTTGAGGGTAAGCTCAGGCTCACTACCAAGTGCATTAAGTCCTGGTGTATCTAGGATAACTAATCCTTGTTTTAGCAAAGGGTGCGGGAAACTGATTAAGGCATGGCGCCACATGGGGATTTCGATGTTTTTAGCGGTGGGAGAGTCTTCATCACCCGCGTGTAGTTCTTCGCAATAGAGGCCCAATTTTTCAGCCTCATCCATTGGTACCTCTTTGGTTTTGACAACTTCTTTAAAGGCTTCGGCCATCTGATCGGGCGAGTTTATATCCAGTGGTAGAGCGGTCCAGTAGCTCTCTTCATTTTTGAGTTCTGAGAGACTGGCATCACTCAGACGTGTTTCAATCGGTAGCAATTTGATAAATGATTGATTTTTTGCTTTGTCATAGTAAAGCTCTGTTGGGCACATGGTAGTGCGGCCTGCTTCAGAGGGTAGTAGACGGCGACCATAGTTAGCAAAAAATATTGCATTGATTAACTCAGTCTTACCGCGTGAAAATTCGGCTACGAAGGCGATATTCAAGTTGTCTGAGTCAAGGGCTTTGAGTGCATCAAAGATGCGTAGCTCAATCTCGGAGCTGCTTTTATCATGTTGAATCAGCCACTCTTGATAGTCCCTAATGGTTTGGACAAGCTCAGTTTTCCACTGAGCAAATGCTTCCATTTGGCTGCTGAAGCGATCTTGTTGTAGCGTTTTATCGATATCCAAAGCGTTTGTGGACATATTTCCTTTTTCCAGTCTGCTCTTAGTGACTAATTAGGGATAAAATTTATTGTAGTTACAGTCTACTATCGGAATTTTGTCCCTATGCATGAGTTTTATTTCAAAAAACTGCACCGTCCTTTTTAACTTTCGTTGATAGATGAGCATATTGTTGGCTCGCTTGAGTTAAATGATTGCTTTAATTGATAACTTTTAAGTTGTTTTTTAAGATTGCTCTTAATCAAGGGGCTGTAACGTTGCTATTGATATGAGACCTTGCACGATGATTTTTTTGTCCCCTAGCAGCGTTAAAAGTGGCTTCAATCGGTTATTTATAGCGATAAATTTCCTCATTCTGTGCGCTTTTCGCTTAAAGTGCCTATTGTTGGTGTTAGAGAACAAAATCGCGGTTCATACAAAGGTTTTACATTATGCTAGGAAATTGCCTAAATTCGAGATTGGACTGATTACTAGCATCTTAATGAGTGGGATGGAGATCAGGGCAACCAAAGGAGATAAATCCATTCCTGCAATGGGCGGGATTAGGCGACGTATTGGGCGCAAAACAGGTTCCGTCAATGAATAGATAGTGGTGATGATGGGGTTATGGATCCCTTGCCCAACCCAGCTTAAGACCACCTGAATCAGAATGGCGACCATAAAAACATTGAGTGCCAGTGATAACAGGTCGGCAACAGCGATTGGAATGATGACCACAATGCTGAATGATTGTCCGATAATCAGTAGCTTTAATAGAATGGCGGCCAATTGAATTGCGAAGAGTAAAAATAGCGAAGCGATGTCTATGCCTTTAAAGCTGGGGATGATGCGTCTTAGTGGTACCAATGGCGGATTGGTGATTTTGACTAAAAATTGGCAGATTGGATTGTGAAAGCTGGCCCGCACTAGCTGCAGCAGAAAACGTAGCATAACGGCAATGAGGTATAGCCCAAACACGGCGTCAATCAGATAGAGCGCGGGGTTACTAAGATATGAACTATCCATTGTGGCGGTTTCCTAGTCTGTTGGCCAATTCCAGGGCGCGTTCCTTTGCGCCCTGAACAGCATTATCAATAAGCGCTTGGTAGTTACCCGATTCCATCACCTCAATGGCGCGTTCCGTGGTGCCGCCGGGTGAGGTGACGCATTTTCTTAATGTGGCGCTGTCATCGCTACTTTCCAGCGCCATTTTCGCGGCACCAAAGGCGGTCTGCAGAGTCAGCAGGCGGGCGGTCTCACGTGGTAGCCCGGCATTGACCCCTGCATTTTCGAGTGATTCCATTAATAGAAAAAAATAGGCGGGGCCGCTGCCTGAAACGGCGGTAACAGCATCCATTAGCGATTCATCCTCCAGCCACAGAGTAAGGCCAACCGCACGCATGATAAATTCGGCGAGATCTCGCTGTTCTGCGCTGGTGGCCTGGTTGGCAAACAGAGCGGTAGCACCGCTGCTCACCAGTGCTGGGGTGTTGGGCATGGTGCGAATAACGGCACAATTACCGCCTAGCCAGCGTTCCAGGTCATCGCTGTGAATACCGGCGGCAATGGAGATGACAGGGTACTGTTTTCGCTGGGTGATTGTGGCTATTTCAGTGGCGACCACTTCAATTACCTGCGGCTTGACGGCGAGGATAACTACATCGGCTTGTTGTAGTGCATCAAGGTTTGATGCGCAGGTCCTGATGCCAAAGGTGGCAGCGAGCTGTTGGCGCTGTTCGTTGCCGGGATCAGCGATGCTGATGTGTTCAGGATTGCAGCCATCGTTGATCATTCCGCCAATCAAGCTGCGTGCCATGTTGCCACCGCCAATAAATGTATATCGTTTTTCGTTCATAGTTAAGGAATATACGGGGATTTGGTTATCTGCGCCATGATCTAATCCCTGATTTAATTTAGGGGGCTGTTTTGCGAGGCCCAAAAATAGCGGTACCAATGCGTACCATAGTTGAGCCTTCGGCGATAGCGGCCTCAAGATCGGCAGACATCCCCAGTGATAATGTATCTAGTGGATGGCCGGTATCGATGAGGTGTTGTTGTGCCTGCTGCACTGCGTGAAAGATTGTGCGCTGTTGTGCGAATGTTGTGGCCTTTTGTGGGATTGCCATGAGTCCGCGTAGCTTGATTCGCGGCAGAGCGGCAATCTCAGCCGCCAAGATAGAGAGTTCTCCACATGAAGCGCCGGATTTGCTGGACTCATCACAGACATTGAATTGTAGGCAGATATTGAGGTCGGATAGTGTCTTAGGTCGTTGAGAGCTTAGCCTAGTGGCGATTTTGAGATTGCTGACGCTATGCACCCAATCAAAATGTACCGCGATGGGGCGTGTTTTATTGGATTGAATAGCACCGATGTAGTGCCATATGATTGGCTGATCTTGAAGTGCATCAATTTTATTGAGCGCTTCTTGCAGGTAGTTTTCCCCGAAATGGAATTGTTGTTGTTCATGTGCCATTAGTATTGCTGACGCGGGTTGTCTCTTGCTAACGGCAAGCAGAGCGACACTGCCTGCTGCTCTGTTGAATTTTTTTTCAGCTGCAGTGATACGCTCTCGCGTTTGTGCGATGTTCTCTTTGATAGTAATGTTGGTTGGCATAAGTAGCGTCTATTCTAGTGATTTATGTGAATGAGTCCAGTCTCAATGTTGCTGTTTTGCATGGGAATTAGCAGATATGGCAGGTTGTTCAAGAAGTATATGGAAATGCCGTTAAATGACAGCAGGTAAAAGAATTGTTTATTTTGCCTCTGTTGTTCATCGCGATGAACTGAATATCTCTGGGGGAGAATTGAATGGATATTGCTGAGCTACTCGCATTTGGCGTTAAAAGTAATGCATCGGATTTGCATCTGTCAGCCGAGTTGCCGCCGATGATTCGTGTTGACGGTGATATACGTCGCATCAATGTTCCAGCGCTCGACAACAAAACTGTTCAGAACATGGTGTATGACATCATGAATGATAAGCAGCGCAAGGATTTTGAAGAATTCCTAGAGACGGATTTTTCATTTGAGATTCCAGGGCTGGCACGTTTTCGTGTCAATGCATTTAATCATAATCGTGGTGTTGGCGCTGTGTTTCGTACCATTCCATCAACGATTCTCTCGTTAGAAGAGTTGGGCGCGCCAGCGGTGTTTGGTGATATTGCAGATACGCCTCGTGGCATTGTGTTGGTGACGGGGCCGACGGGATCAGGCAAATCAACCACGCTGGCAGCAATGATGGATTATAAAAATAACACTGAATATGGTCATATTCTGACGCTTGAAGATCCGATTGAATTTGTCCATCAAAGTAAAAAATGCCTAGTCAATCAGCGTGAAATTCACCGCGATTCATTGGGCTTTTCTGAAGCGCTGCGTTCAGCGTTGCGTGAAGATCCAGATATTATTTTGGTGGGCGAGATGCGTGATCCTGAAACAATTGGTCTGGCGTTATCTGCAGCGGAAACAGGTCATTTGGTGTTTGGTACACTGCATACTAGCTCGGCGGCTAAAACAATTGATCGTGTGATTGATGTATTCCCAGCGGCTGAAAAGGAAATGATTCGTTCGATGTTATCGGAATCGTTAAAAGCGGTAATCTCTCAAACACTGCTGAAAAAAGTGGGTGGTGGGCGTATCGCGGCACACGAAATCATGATTGGCACCCCGGCGATTCGGAACCTGATTCGTGAAAACAAAATCCCACAGATGTACTCAGCCATTCAAACCGGCCACTCGCTGGGGATGCAGACGCTTGATCAAAACCTGCAGGAGTTGATCCAGAAAGGGTTGATCACCAAGCAGGATGCGGCAATGAAGGCGGCTAATAAAGCGGACTTTGTATAGTTTCTGTGGGTGGTTAACGTAGGCTGATCACTGGCCAGTAGTTGTCTTTGGCATGTTGCTGTAAAACCTTATCCGGATCGACTGCAACTGGGTGAGTGACAAGTCCTAGTAGTGGCAGGTCATTATGAGAGTCAGAATAAAACCAGCTACCATCGAGGTTACGTCCGGTCTCTTTTAGCCACAGGTTTAACCGTTCTACCTTTCCTTCTCTAAAGCTGGGAGTGCCTGCTACCTTGCCGGTGTACTGGCCATTGCTTATTTCTGGTTCGGTAGCGATCAGGTGAGGAATCCCGAGGCGCTCTGCGATTGGCGCAGTCACAAAACGGTTGGTGGCGGTGATGATTAGTAGTGTTTCACCGTTGTTATGGTGTTTTTTGATTAGTTTTTCAGCTGATGGCAGCATAATAGGTGCTATTTTTTCGCTGAGAAAACGTTCGCGCCAGCTGAGTAATGTCTGCATATCGTGCGTGGCGAGAGGTGCTAGCTGGAATGCGAGGAATTCATTGATATCGAGTGCCCCGGCGACATACTCATCATAAAACCGCTGGTTTTCGCGTTGATGTTCAGGGCCAATAATACCTTCTTCTGTGAGGAATTGACTCCAGAGATAGTCGCTGTCTCCGCCGATCAGGGTGTTATCAAGATCAAAAATGACCAAGCTCATGTTTCTAGTCTCTATTTTCTAAAGTTCTGGGGTAGCTGGTTATTACAGGCATTACATTAAATAATATCAGGGTATTATTTGGACTTAAAGCCTAATTTATGTGACAATCGTCACAATTATAGTAGTTTTATGGAGCCTGGTTAGTGATCGATCTTGACGGGTACAGGGCTAATGTAGGCATTATCCTGAATAATCAGCTTGGTAAGCTACTGTGGGCGCGCCGTATTGGTCAGGAGACGTGGCAATTTCCACAGGGTGGTATCCAGCCTGATGAATCCCCGGAAGATGCGATGTACCGGGAGCTTCGAGAGGAAGTTGGTCTGAAGCCTTGTCACGTCATTATTCTGGGTCGTACTAGTGACTGGTTGCGCTATCGCTTGCCTAGGGGGTTGATTCGTTATCAAAGTAAGCCAGTATGTATTGGGCAAAAACAGATCTGGTTTCTGCTTGAACTGAAAGGTGATGAGAGTGATGTGAGGCTTGATGTGTCTGATGAACCTGAATTTGATCACTGGCGTTGGGTCGATTACTGGGATCCACTGGAAGAGATTGTCTCTTTTAAACGCGGTGTCTATGAACATGCGTTGGCGGAATTTGAGCCGCTGGTGATCGCCCGGAGTGCGTGTTAAACCTTCAGGTGGCGTAGTGTTACGGTTATCTTTTTATGTGGCCTCTGTTAAGGTGACGTGATGCTGAAAACGTTACGACGCATTGTACAGGAGGTTAATGCCGCGCATGATCTTGCGCAGGCCTCTTCCATTATTGTGACGCGGGTGAAGCAGTCGATTTCAGCGGATGTTTGCTCGGTTTATCTGCTGGATCAGAGGCTGCAACAATACATTCTGATGGCCAGTGATGGTTTGAATCCCGAGTCGATTGGTGCTGTTCGGTTTAAACAGGGTGAAGGATTGGTGAGTCTTGTGGGTGAGACAGAGGAGTTGCTGAATCTCGATAATGCACCAGACCATCCGCGGTATCGTTTTATTGCGGAGACTGGCGAGGTCTCTTTTCATGGCTTTTTAGGGGTGCCGATTATCCACCGCCGCCAGGTGATGGGAGTATTGGTGGTGCGACAACGTAGCCTGCGTTGTTTTGATGAAAATGAAGTGTCGTTTCTGTTGACCATCGCGGCGCAACTGGCAGGTGCGATTGCGCATGCTGATGCACGCGGTGAAATTCAACCATTTACAGAGATGTCAGACGGTAAAACTAACCGTCCGATTATTGCGTTGCCGGGCGCGCCTGGCGTCGGTATTGGTACTGCTGTGGTGGTCTATCCGCTAGCAGACCTTGCTGCAGTGCCACACCGCAAAACCAAAGACACGGCGACAGAAGTTTTTGCTTTTGAGCTAGCATTGGAGGCGGTGCGCACTAATATTAAAGCACTTGAGGCATCGATTCATCCTGAGCTGGGAGCTGAAAGTAGGGCGTTGTTCGAGGCTTATTTATTGATGTTGAATAGTGATACGCTGGTTGAAAAGACGATCAAGCGTATTCGAGACGGCAGTTGGGCACCGGGTGCGTGGCGAGATACGATCAATGAGCAGGCGCAACTGTTTGAGTTGATGGATGACCCTTATCTACGAGAACGTGCCGATGATGTGCGCGACCTTGGGCGACGTATTTTGGCGCATCTACAAGATGAAGTGCGTCGGCAGCCAGATTACCCTGAAAAAACCATACTGGTGGGGGATGAGATTTCTGCGACAATGTTGGCGGAGGTGCCACGTGATCGTTTAGCGGGGATTGTCTCTGCGCGCGGTTCAAGCTCATCTCATGTGGCAATTCTGGCGCATGCGATGGGTGTGCCTGCTGTGGTGGGGGCTGATGATTTACCTGTGGCGCGCATCGATGGCTGTGAGTTAGTAGTGGATGGTTACCGTGGGCGGATCTTTGTCTCGCCATCCAGTGCGGTGCGGGATGAATACATGCGCCTTGCGCAAGAAGAAGAGGAGCTGGTTGCTGGTTTAGAGGGATTGCGTGAGCTACCGGCAGAAACACTGGATGGGGTGCGTCTACCGCTTTTTGTCAATACGGGGCTGTTGTCAGATATTGCCCCTTCGCTTGAAAGTGG
>QIHH01000218.1 GCA_003230195.1 Gammaproteobacteria bacterium | reverse complement strand
TGGTTCATCTCATGGATACCTTGATGGAGCGCCAGATGGATCCAGTTTCGGGCGACATGCTGAAGCAGGAGCTGGAAGCGAAAGGTTTAAATTTTTTGATGGAGGCACAGACCGCGGAGATTCTCGGTGGAGATCGCGTCAGTGGCGTACGTTTTAAAGATGGCTCAGAGATCTCTGCCGATTTAGTGGTGATGGCCGCCGGGATTCGCCCTAACATTGAATTAGCTGAACGCATTGGTCTATACGCCGAGCGCGGCATTGTGGTGAATGACACGATGCAGACCTTTGATCCTAAAATCTATTCCGTGGGTGAATGTGTGCAGCATCGTGGTGAGACCTATGGGCTGGTTGCACCGCTCTTTGAACAAGCAAAGGTGTGTGCGAACCATCTGGCTGAATATGGTATTGGCCTTTATGAAGGCTCGGTCACTTCCACTAAGTTGAAGGTGACGGGGGTTGATCTTTTCTCTGCGGGTGATTTTATCGGCAATGATTCGACTGAAGAGATTGTACTGAAAGATGCCGCTAACGGTGTCTACAAAAAACTGATATTAAAAGATAACAAGATCAGCGGTGCGGTGATGTATGGCGATACCGTTGACGGTGCGTGGTACTTTCAGTTGTTACGTGACCAGACCGACGTGAGTGACTTTCGTGAGTCGTTGATGTTTGGTCAGGCGCATCTGGGTGACTCAGGTCACGGCGGTGAAAATGCCGCAGCGGCGATGAGTGATGATATGGAGATTTGTGGTTGTAACGGCGTCACCAAAGGTTGCGTGGTGAAGGCGATTACCACACAGGGGCTGTTTACGCTGGACGAAGTGCGTGCACATACCAAGGCCTCTGCCTCGTGTGGCTCTTGTACTGGTCTGGTAGAGCAAGTGTTAGCCTCGACAGTGGGTGATTACTCAGCATCCACTAAAGCAACCCCCATGTGTAAATGTACCGACCATGGTCATGATGTGGTACGTGCAGCGATCAGAGATAACCATCTTACCTCGATTCAGTCGGTACGAGAATTTCTTGAGTGGCGTGAAGTCGATGGCTGTGCCTCCTGTCGTCCCGCATTGAACTTTTATGTGTTGGCGGCTTGGCCTGCCGAGGCGGTGGATGATCCGCAGTCGCGTTTTGTGAATGAGCGTGTACACGCCAACATTCAGAAAGATGGTACCTATTCAGTGGTGCCGCGTATGTGGGGTGGTTTGACTTCTCCTAATGAGCTGCGCGCGATTGCCGACGTGGCAGATAAGTTTAAAGTGCCGATGGTCAAGGTGACCGGTGGTCAGCGTATCGATCTATTTGGGATTAAAAAAGAAGACCTGCCTGCGGTCTGGAGTGACCTCAACGATGCAGGAATGGTATCGGGACATGCTTACGGTAAGACCCTGCGAACAGTAAAAACCTGTGTTGGTTCTGAATGGTGTCGTTTTGGCACACAGGATTCAACTGGCCTTGGTGTGCAGTTAGAGAAGCTGACTTGGGGTTCCAATATGCCGCATAAGTTTAAGATTGCAGTCTCTGGTTGTCCGCGTAATTGCGCGGAGGCGACCATTAAAGATTTTGGGGTGGTCTGTGTTGATTCGGGTTATGAACTGCATGTGGCCGGTAATGGGGGCATCAAGGTGCGTGCAACGGATCTGTTATGTAAAGTTAAAACTGAGGAAGAGGTTAAAGAGTACTGCGGTGCCTTTATCCAGCTTTATCGTGAAGAGGCGCATTATCTGGATCGTACCGCACCGTGGATTGAACGTGTTGGTTTGAGTTATGTGAAAGAAAAGGTGGTTGATGATGTGGCGAGTCGTAAGGTGCTAAATGAACGCTTTATTGAATCACAGCGATTTTCACAGAGCGACCCATGGGCTGAGCGTGTTAGCGGCAAGGTTGCACCAAATGAATTTACCCCGCTTAGCGTGATCGAATAATCATAGGTATTTGTTTTGCGACGCAAGGTGGATGACGAAATAGGGTTATTTCTAGTCCACCACTACCATAGATAGTAGTTTAGATAGAGGATTGATGATGAGTAACTGGATTGAAGTGGGCACCGTAGATGCTATTCCTAAGTTGGGTTCGCGTGTTATACAGACCCCTGATGGTGATGTGGCTGTGTTTCGTACTGCTGCTGATGAGATCTTCGCCTTACGTGATAAATGTCCGCACAAGGATGGCCCGCTTTCGCAGGGGATTGTGCATGGCAATACCGTGACCTGCCCGCTACATAACTGGAAGATCAGTCTTGAAAGTGGTGAAGCGCAGGGGCCAGATGAAGGTTGCGCACGTCGTTATGCGGTGAAGGTTGATGCGGGTAAAATTCAGGTTGAATTGAAGTAATTGATAGTTCTATTACCGCAAGCCTTCAAGTGAGTGTGATGAATGAAGCAAACTGTTAAAACCACATGCCCTTATTGCGGAGTTGGCTGTGGTGTCGATGCCACTGTTGATGCTGTTGGCCAGGTTGAAATCGCTGGTGATGCAACGCACCCATCAAATTTTGGGCGTCTTTGTTCTAAGGGTTCAACCCTTGGTGAAACAGTGGGGCTGGAAGGCCGATTGCTACACCCGGAGGTTTCGGGTGAGCAAGTTTCATGGGATAGTGCACTCGATAAAGTCGCTCATGGTTTTAGTGACATCATCAAAGCGCACGGGCCTGACGCGGTGGCATTTTATGTCTCTGGTCAATTGTTAACGGAAGATTATTACGTTGCTAATAAGTTAATCAAAGGCTATATCGGTACGGCTAATATCGATACCAATTCACGTCTCTGTATGTCTTCTTCAGTGGCGGGGCATAAACGCGCCTTTGGTTCAGATACGGTGCCTTGCTGCTATGAAGATTTGGAGCGCGCAAAGCTGATTGTGCTGGTTGGTTCCAACACCGCATGGTGTCACCCTGTTTTATATCAGCGCATCGTGCGTGCTAAGCAGAAGAACAGTGATCTCCAGGTCGTCGTTATTGATCCGAGAAAAACGGCCTCCTGTGATATCGCCGATATTCACCTAGCGCTTAAACCCGGCAGTGATGCGATGCTGTTTAATGGTTTGCTGACCTACCTGAATCAAAAGGGTGAGGGTAACGAACAGTTTATTAGCAGTTGCACCGAAGGGCATCAGGAAGCGTTAGCGACAGCGTGTGCCGCATCTGTCGAGACGGTGGCTGACTATTGTGCGCTGCCGGCTGCGGATGTGGCTGAATTTTATCGCCTGTTTTCACGTACCGAACGCGTTATTTCGGTCTATTCTCAGGGGATCAATCAATCATCAAGCGGTACAGATAAGGTCAATGCGATCATCAATTGCCATCTGTTCAGCGGTCGCATTGGTCGTCCAGGAATGGGGCCGTTTTCTTTCACCGGTCAGCCCAATGCGATGGGCGGGCGAGAGGTCGGTGGCCTGGCGAATATGTTGGCCGCGCATATGGATATTGATAACGGTGATCATCGCAATCTTGTTCAGACCTATTGGAGTTCGCCTGTAATGGCTGATCATCAAGGGTTAAAGGCGGTTGATCTATTTAACGCAATCGACGCAGGTGATGTGAAAGCGGTGTGGATCATGGCGACGAATCCTGTGGTGAGTATGCCAGATGCCAACCGAGTACGTGCTGCGTTGGAGAAATGTGAGTTGGTCGTGGTTTCCGATATCATGGCTAAAACCGATACTACTGTGTTGGCTGATGTGTTGTTACCTGCACTGGGATGGGGTGAAAAAGATGGCACGGTGACTAATTCCGAGCGGCGTATTTCACGTCAGCGCGCATTCTTGCCTGCTCCTGGCGAGGCAAAAGCGGACTGGTGGATGATGAATGAAGTGGCCAGACGGATGGGCTTTAGTGGTTTTGAGTTTAAATCGGCCAGAGATGTATTTGTTGAACATGCGGGGCTTTCCGGTTTTAAAAATAGTGGCCAGCGTGATTTTAATATAGCTGAATTGAGCACGCTTTCGCAGGATAATTACGATCAGCTGATGCCAATCCAGTGGCCTGTCGTGAATGGCAAAGGCACTGCGCGGATGTTTATGGACGGAAAATTTTTTACTGCTTCAGGTAAGGCTCAGCTCTTGCCGATCATACCACGCGCACCGAAAAATTCGACGAGTGATGACTATCCGTTGATTCTGAATAGTGGCCGTGTGCGCGACCAGTGGCACACCATGACACGCACCGCTAAGGCAGTCCGCTTGAATGAACATAGCCCAGAGCCTTATGTTGAGTTGCACCCGTTAGATGCGATTGAGAGTGGGCTGGTGGAAGGTGCGTTGGCAAAGGTGTCGAGCCGCTGGGGAGAATGCATTGTGCGTGTGCGTATCAGTGAAGATCAGCAGCGAGGTTCTGTATTTGTACCGATGCACTGGAACCGGCAGTTTGCTAGTCAGGGGGGGGTGGGTCCATTGGTGAATCCGGTGGTTGACCCAGTCTCGGGTCAGCCTGAATTCAAACAGACGCCTGTTGCAGTCGCTCCCTATCAGCCTGCTTGGCATGGCTTTCTATTATCACGTCGAGAACTAAAAATAGCTGGTGTGACCTACTGGGTGCGTGCTGCAGGCGATGGTTTCTATCGCTATGAAATTGCTGGCGAACAAGTGCCAGAAGATTGGGCTGTGTGGGCGAGAGGGATGTTATGTGAGTCCAATGATGATGTGAACTGGGTGGAGTACCTTGACGTCACTGTGCCCCGCTATCGTGGGGTACGCATGTTAGGTGGTCGGATTGATAGCTGTCTCTTCATTGCGCCAGACACACAGCTACCCGCGCGTAGCTGGTTGGCTGGGCTGTTTAAGCAAGATGCGTTGAGTCAGCAGTCACGCGCGAGCCTGCTAACCGGTGCTGCACCACAAGGGCAAGAGGACGTTGGGCGGATTGTGTGTGCCTGTTTTTCAGTCGGGCTCAATACGATTAGCCGCGCTATTAAAGATCAAAACCTAGTTAACACTGATGAAATTGGGAAGGCACTTAAGGCGGGGACTAACTGTGGCTCGTGTGTGCCAGAGTTGCGAGGATTGCTTGATAGTAGTCAGTAGTATTTAAATGCTACCTGTGCCGCTACTGCGGTCGATCCTGCGAATGATTTTATCATCAAAGATTTCGGTTAATTGTTTTTTGTCTTTTAACAGGTCAGCGACTGTATAGCGGTCTAATGTCTGGATAAACTGGATTTGTGCCTCTTCAAAAATATGCTTTATTTTGCAAACCTCAGTGATGTGGCATGTGCTATTTTCACGCAGACATTCAGCGATATTTAGATTTACTTCGGTGCAGCGGATAATGTCAGTGAGGTTGATTTCTTCAGGATCTTTTTTTAGCTTGATGCCACCAGTACGACCGCGCATTGTCTGGATGTAGCCTTCGCGCCCAAGATTATGCACCACTTTTACTAGATGATTCTGGGTGGCGGCGCAACGCTCGGATATTTCCGCGATGGTACATAGCCTGTCTCGGTTGACGCTGAGGTAGAGGAGCACTCTAAACGAATAATCCGTATACAGGGTTAGCTGCATTAATATTTACTCCATTCCTTGTCTGTAAAATTTTTCTTACGGATTGCACTGTGAGATAAAAATGCGTTTTAATGCTTGTTTAAGATCCGTGTGTTTCCAGAAACTATTAGCAACATCATTGACATACATTAGACATTACATTTTCTTGAAAGTGAATAAGTATTACTTTTCTATCTTTTTACAGGTGATTTGTCATTATCCTCGCACCCTTTTTTGAATAATGTGACCCTGATCTTATTTTTTAGTTTAAATTACGAGGGTGTGTTTTGAATGGAATATTTTGTATTACTGTTGATAATGGTTTGCGTGATGGCGATGCTTTATTCCTCTGTCGGACATGGTGGCGCTTCGGGCTATCTGGCGGCGATGGCACTGTTTGGTCTTGCTCCTGAGGTGATGAAACCAGCTGCTTTGACTATGAATTTATTTGTTGCCTCGCTCGTATTGGTTCGTCTTTATCGTGCTCACTATTTTTCGTGGCGGATATTCTTGCCCATCGCAATAGCATCCATGCCAATGGCATTCTGGGGAGGAACCCTGACACCTGACGACAGTACATACCAGTACATCGTGGGCGCAGCGTTAATGCTTGCTGCAACCTCTTTCTTTATCAGGGTTAGCAATGAGCGTGAATGTGTTGAGCCAACGCTCTCTGTGTCGTTACCTGTTGGCGGTGTGCTTGGGTTGACTGGTGTTGGTGGGGGGATTTACCTCAGTCCGCTGCTCTTATGGTTACGCTGGACGCAGATGCGTACCAATGCCGCCATTGCGGCTGCTTTTATTCTGGTCAACTCAGTAGCGGGCTTAGCGGGGCATATGGTGACGGTAAATACCTGGCCTGATGACATTGGCTGGTTTGTGATAGCAGCGCTAGTGGGAGCTGTCGTGGGCTCTGAACTAGCGGTACGAAGATTGGCGCCGCTAGTGCTTCGTCAACTCTTGGGTGTTGTGCTGGTGATCGCAGGTGCAAAGATGTTGTTAACAGCTTAAATACAGAGAGACCTTTGCACGAGTCTATTTTCCGCTCCAGCCGCGTTATAAATGATCTCAAAATAGTCATTTACTGCGTGTAAACGCCGTTTTTTCGATCATTTATGCCTTGCTGGAACGAAAACTAGCGCTCGTGCAAAGGTTTCACAGATGGTTATTCGTTGTTGAATTGAACTCGAAATGAGATGGACTTAGTCAGAATCAAATGACGATAAGCGCTTTTTCCACTGGGCAGGCGCCAGGTTCGAGTGCTGACATGCCTGATTAAGATGGCCGATGAAGTTTGTTCGTGAGATATCTTCTGCTCCTAGGCTGGTCATGTGATTGGAGCCAACCTGGCAATCAATTAGTGAAAATCGCCATGTTTTTAGCTGTGTGACGAGGTGCGCAAAAGCGACCTTTGAGGCATCTGGTGTTCGACTGAACATCGATTCGCCAAAAAAGACTTGGCCGATCGCGATGCCATAAAGCCCACCGACCAGTTTGCCATCACGCCATGCTTCTACTGAATGAGCATGGCCGAGACGGTGCATCTCGATGTATGCGTGTTGCATCTCTGAGGTGATCCAGGTGCCGAGGCCATCGTTTCGAGCAGTGGCACATGCTTGAATGACTTCATCAAAGGCGTGATCGAGGGTGATTTCAAAGCGTTGTTGGCGAAGTCGTTTTTTCAGGCTGCGGGAGACTCTTAGCTGTCCCGGGAATAGAATAGCACGTGGGTTGGGACTCCACCACAGGATCGGCTGGCCATCGCTGTACCATGGAAAGATACCGTGTCGATAGGCGTTAAAAAGCGTTTCTGCGGAGAGATTGCCGCCGACTGCGAGCAGGCCATCGGGCTCCTCCAGTGCGAGCGATACAGCTGGAAAGTGGCATTTTGCTTGATTAGGGTCTAGATAAGCAGGTGCTAGTGGCGGACTCATGAAGGCTGTTTTTTGTACGGTAGATGGCGGCTCAGCATCTCTTGGTAGCGTCCTAAATCCTGTCGTTCATAATCGACCGCCTTTTTAATCGCTTCTCTAAATGCCGGATGCGCGATCCAGTGGCGTGAATGGGTGGTGGTGGGGTAAAAGCCGCGCACCAGTTTGTGTTCACCTTGTGCACCGGCTTCAAAACGTTTGAGTTTGCTAGCAATGCAGTAGTCGATTGCGCGGTAATAGCAGACCTCAAAGTGAAGGCTGTGGTAGTTATCAAGGCAGCCCCAGTAGCGCCCATAAAGGGTGTTGCTGTTCACAAAATTGAGAGCAGCGGCGACATCCTGGCCATCTTTTTGCGCCGTGATCATGATGATGTTATCTGCCATTGTTGCGCCAATCTCTTTGAAAAAACTGCTGGTAAACGGTGTTTGATGGCCGCGTTTCAAGTAAGTATTACGATGGAAGCGGTAAAAATTGTCCCATTGTTCATCATTTATTTCATTGCCATGCAGTAGTTGTACGGTGATCTCTGCTTCTTCGATGCGCCGTCGTTCGCGCTTCACTTTTTTGCGGTGGCGTGAGGCGAGTTGAGCAAGGAATGCGTCAAAGTCTTCATAATCGTGATTGATCCAGTGGTATTGGGTGTCGGCACGGGCTATCAGTGACGGCCGGTTGAGCTGTTGTTCATCATGCTCGTCTAAAAAAAGGCAATGTAGTGATGAGACCTGAATGGCTTGTGCATAGTCGAGAATATAATCGATCAGCGCATTGATCGTTTGTGTCTCATTGCGGTCTTCTATTAACAGGCGTGCACCGGGCACGGGTGTGTAGGGGGTTGCGATGACTAGCTTGGGATAGTAATCCAGCCCGTTGCGTTCATAGGCGCCAGCCCACGCCCAGTCGAAGACAAACTCACCCCAAGAGTGGTGCTTGAGGTACATGGGTACTGCTGTGATGAGTTGTTTATTGCGATGGCCAAGCACGTAGCGTGGTTCCCAGCCGCTTTCTGCGCCAACGGATTGATGGCGTTCCAGTGCGCTAAGAAAGGCGTGGTTCAAAAAGGGGTTGTCAGCCGCGAGGCGATTCCAGTCGGCGGCGGGCACCGCCTGAATGCTGTCAGCAATGGTGAATTTCATCGTATTGGGGTGTGTCGGTTTTGCAAGGCGTGCGGTATCCATGAGTGGATGCGAGGCGTTTTGATCCGCTCCGTTGATGTGGGGTAAATGAGCAGACGTTCTGCTGTGGTCGTGTTAACGGTTATTTAAAAGACTTAATCATGCCTGCAATCTCAAACTCACCTTCTAACTGGCCAGGGTTTGAACGAATGACCTCGATCACGGCATCGAGCGGTGGTGTTGCGCTAGTGCCGGGTACGAGGTGAATCTCAATGAGTGAACTGATTTCATGGGCTTCGCCAGCGATGAAGAAGATACCGTTGCCGCTGAGGTTTTTGGCGACGCCTTCTTTCTGCACATCATTGCTGCCCGCTTTTCTGTATTTAACGGTGCATTCTGTTTTGATGCGCTGAAAACTTCTTAACTCATTGACATTGTACATCTGGAGTGCCTTTTCAATTTCAATGCAGATTCAGTTGTTTCTGATAGTGTAGCAGCCTGAATCCTTTTAGGCTGCTAACCTGTCTGCATTTTATTGCTTAATGGATCTCTATTCACCCTAAGTTCGAGAGTCTTCTAGCTTGTCCAGAAAACGCTCTGCGTCGAGTGCCGCCATGCAGCCGGAACCTGCTGAGGTGATCGCCTGGCGATAGATCGGGTCTGATACATCGCCCGCCGCATAGACGCCCGGAATACTGGTCTGCGTGGCGTTAGCACGGCCGTCATTTTGCGTTGTCAGATAGCCATGTTCCATCTCTAGCTGGCCATCAAACAGCGATGTATTGGGTGAGTGACCGATGGCGATAAAGACCCCTTGAACCTGAAGTTCTCTGGTCTCATCGCTGCCAAAGCTTTTCAGGCGCAGGCCGGTGACGCCGCTGTCATCACCCAGTACTTCGTCCAGTGTCTGTCCCCATTCGATGGTGACATTGCCTGTCGCTGCTTTTTTGAGAAGCTGGTCGGAGAGGATCTTCTCAGAGCTGAATTTATCTCGACGGTGAATCACCGTCACGTGCGAGGCAATGTTAGAGAGGTAGAGTGCCTCTTCAACAGCGGTGTTACCACCGCCGACAACCGCGACTGGCTGGTCGCGGTAGAAAAAACCGTCACAGGTGGCGCAGGCCGAAACGCCACGTCCCTGAAAGGCCTCTTCCGACGGCAATCCCAGATACATCGCCGATGCACCGGTGGCAATAATGAGTGCGTCACAAGTGTAGGTAGCGCTGTCTCCCGTCAGTGTGAATGGGCGCTGTTTTAGGTCGGCAGTATGGATGTGGTCAAAGATAATCTCGGTATTAAAACGCTCGGCATGGGCTTGCATACGTTGCATCAGTGCGGGGCCTTGAACACCTTCGTTGTCGCCGGGCCAGTTATCGACGTCTGTTGTGGTCGTTAACTGACCACCTTGTTGCAGTCCGGTTACCAGTACCGGCGCTAAGTTCGCGCGTGCCGCATAGACCGCGGCGGTATAACCAGCCGGGCCTGAGCCAAGGATTAGCAGACGGCAGTGTTTTGTTTCGCTCATTAGTGATGCTCCATCAATTTCGTATCAATTATTGTCAGGCCTTTGCACTTAACTTGTTATGTTGGTGTGCTAGAGTGCAAGGTGTTTCAGCTGTTTAAATTTCCGAACGACTTTAATTATCGTAATTTATTTAAACATCAAAGCGTTAAGGTTATGTAAATAGTAGGCCGAAAAAACGTTGTGAAGGTACTGCCGTGCCCATACCTAGAATATGGGTGAAATACTACGTGAAGCAAGGAGCCTGGTCAAAGATGCGTATTGGAATTCCGCGTGAAATTAAACCGCTTGAAGGGCGGGTTGGGCTGATTCCCGCTGCGGCGGCTGAGCTGGTGAAGCAGGGGCATGAGCTGTTTATTGAGTGCGGGGCTGGTGAACTCAGTGGTTATTGCGATGAGCAATACACGGCGCTGGGTGTTGAGCTGCAAGCGGATGCGGCGGCGCTTTATGCGGTTGCAGAGATGATCATTAAGGTCAAAGAGCCGGTCGAGCCGGAAATAGCCCTGCTGCGGAAAGATCATCTGTTATTTAGTTACCTGCATCTGGCTGCTGAACCTGCATTAACGCAAAAACTGCTTGATATCGGTTTGACCGGGGTGGCATTCGAAACGGTAGAAGAAAACCGTCAATTGCCGCTGCTGGCTCCAATGAGTGATATAGCGGGGCGACTGGCAACACAAATTGGCACCACGCTGTTGCATCAGCCCAGTGGCGGCAAAGGAATTCTGCTCGGTGGTCTACCCGCAGCCCCACGTGGGCGGGTGGTGATTCTGGGTGGCGGTGTGGCCGGTGGTGGTGCGGCGACACTGGCGGCCTCGATGGGTGCGGAGGTGGTGGTGTTTGATAAAGATCGCGCCAAACTTGAGCAGATGCGAGCCCTTGGCCCCAATGTAACGGCGCTTTATGCCTACCATGATTTGATTGCCGAAGAGGTGGCGCGGGCTGATCTACTGGTTGGCGCGGTGTTGATTCCCGGGGCAAAAGCACCGCATCTGGTATCACACGAGATGGTTAAGTCGATGGAAGATGGCAGTGTGGTGATCGATATTGCAGTCGATCAAGGGGGTTGTATTGCAACGACCCGCCCCACCAATTATCAAGACCCCACTTTTGTGTGGGAGGGTGTCGTTCATTTTGGCGTTACCAATATGCCGGGCGCAGTGCCGCGCAGTGCCTCACAGGTGCTGTCGGCAGCGTTGATTCCGTATGCGATTAAACTGGCCAACGGTGAACTGGAGCAGCATGTCAGCCTGCAAGCGGGCATTAATGTGTGTGATGGGGAGATAATTCATCCTGCGTTAAAACAATCATGACTTATTTTGGGTGTCAGTAAACAATCTATGGCATAATTCTTCACTGTTTTTATCGTTGTCGATATTAGATTTTTTGATGTCGGATACTGAATTTTAATCTCATAATTTTAAAGACTAAGTAAGTGGGCCGAGCATCGCGTAATAAATCTGAAGGGCCATCGCCGCTGGCGGGCCACCTAGTAAGAGGGCTGCGCGAAGGTGCGCTCTTTATTTTTGGCGTGGTGGCGTTGTATATGTTGCTGTCGTTGGTGACCTATGATGTTAACGATCCTGGCTGGTCTCACAGTTCCAATAGTGACATTGCATACAATAAAGGCGGCGTTGCTGGTGCTTGGTTTGCGGATATCTTTCTCTCTCTATTCGGTTATTTTTCATACCTGTTTCCGTTGATGGTCGCCTACGGCGGTTGGTTGATCTATCGTGGCCGTGCCTCAGAAGAGCCGCTTGATATGCGCCAGTTGGCACTGTGTAGCGGTGGCTTTCTGTTAACGATCATTGCTGGCAGTGGCTTGGCCGCGCTTCATTTTGTCAGCTCGCCTGAGGCGTTACCGATGAGCACCGGTGCCGGTGGTGTGCTGGGTGGTGGTGTTGGTGGCATGCTAGTGACGCCGTTTAGCTTTATCGGCGCGACGCTATTACTGTTGGCGCTATTTATGACGGGGGTTACACTATTCACGGGCCTCTCGTGGATTGTGTTGATGGATCGCACCGGTGAGTTAACGTTTAAATTGATTGATGCGCTGCGTAATCAGTACGACCGCCTACGTGACTATCTTGAAGGGCGTCGGGTGCGCAATGAGCGTAATGAAGTGACTGCGGTGGCGAAAGAGAAAGATAAGACGCGCGTTAAACCGCGTATTGAGCCGGTCATCAAAAAATTGCAGCCGAGTAGCCGCATGGAAAAAGAGCGTCAGGTGCCGCTCTTTAAGACCACTACCAAAGGTGATCTGCCGCCGCTGTCGTTGCTGGATGAGCCTGAACCAACGAAAAATAATATTTCTCATGCCTCGCTTGAGGCGATGTCTCGCCAGGTCGAGTTAAAACTGCAGGATTTTGGCATTGAAGTGCAGGTGGTTGAAGTGCATCCCGGGCCGGTGATTACCCGTTATGAGCTACAGCCTGCAGCAGGGGTGAAAGTGAGTCAGATCAGCAATCTGGCGAAAGATCTGGCGCGCGCACTGTCGGCGATCAGTGTGCGTATTGTTGAGGTGATTCCGGGTAAATCGGTGGTCGGGCTTGAGATTCCCAATGAACATCGTGAAATGGTGCGCCTCAGTGAGATCATCCAGTCGGAAGCGTATGATCGGGTTTCGGCACCGATGACATTGGCACTCGGTAAGGATATTAGTGGTAAACCGGTGGCGGTTGATCTGGCTAAAATGCCACATCTGCTGGTGGCGGGGACGACCGGTTCTGGTAAGTCGGTTGCGGTTAACGCAATGATCCTGAGCATGCTATACAACGCATCACCAAAAGAGATGCGGCTGATCATGATTGATCCCAAGATGTTGGAACTTTCAATCTACGACGGCATTCCTCATCTGCTTGCGCCTGTGGTAACAGACATGAAAGAAGCTGCCAATGCCTTACGTTGGTGCGTTGCTGAAATGGAGCGACGTTATGGTTTGATGGCGGCACTCGGAGTACGCAATATCGCCAACTTTAATCGTAAAGTACAGGATGCGATCGATAGTGGTAATCCGATTCCAGACCCGCTGGCAAAGCCTTCCGATGCACTGACGGTTGATGGTGAAAAACCTATTATGCTTGAGCCGTTGCCGTATATCACGGTGATTGTCGATGAGCTGGCGGACATGATGATGACCGTGGGTAAAAAGGTTGAAGAGTTGATTGCGCGCCTAGCGCAGAAGGCACGTGCGGCAGGCGTGCATCTGATTCTGGCGACACAGCGTCCGTCGGTGGATGTGATCACCGGCCTGATTAAGGCCAATATTCCAACGCGTATCGCGTTTCAGGTCTCATCCAAGATTGATTCACGTACCATTCTGGATCAGGGTGGTGCTGAGCAGTTATTAGGTCATGGTGACATGCTTTATCTGCCACCGGGTACGGCAGTGCCAACACGTGTTCATGGTGCCTTTG
>QIHH01000142.1 GCA_003230195.1 Gammaproteobacteria bacterium | reverse complement strand
AAGGGATCGAAGAGCCGGTAGCGCGTATTCAAGTTGAGACGCTGGATAACAATTGTGACGAGTTTGGTCTGACTGAATACAAAATGGATGATCCGCGTCAGGGCATCGTCCATGTGGTTGGCCCAGAGTCAGGTGCGACGTTGCCGGGCATGACGGTGGTGTGTGGCGATTCTCATACCTCAACTCATGGCGCATTGGGTGCACTGTCGTTTGGCATCGGTACGTCTGAGGTTGAACATGTGTTGGCGACGCAGTGTCTCATCCAGAAAAAATCAAAAAATATGTTGGTGCAGGTCGATGGACAATTACGTGACGGTGTTTCGGCCAAAGATATGGCACTGGCGATTATCGGTGAGATCGGTACCGCGGGTGGTACCGGTTATGCGATTGAATTTGGTGGTGAGGCAGTGCGTGCGCTGTCGGTCGAAGGACGCATGACCTTGTGCAATATGACGATCGAAGCGGGTGCCCGTGTCGGCATGGTCGCGGTTGATGCAAAGACGATCGAATATGTGCGCGGTCGTATCTATGCACCGAAGCCTGAGCAGTGGGAGCAGGCGAAAGTCGCGTGGGCTGAGTTGCACAGTGATGACGGGGCAGAGTTTGACCGTGTCGTGAAAATAGACGGCGCAGCGATTGAACCGCAAGTTACTTGGGGTACCTCGCCGGAGATGGTATTGCCGGTCGGTGGTTCGATTCCGCGACCAGAAGATGAGGAAGATAGTGTGAAACGTGGCAATATCGAGCGCGCGCTGGTCTACATGGGGTTGAAAGGTGGTCAGGCGATTACGGATATCAAGCTAGATAAGGTCTTCATCGGTTCTTGTACTAATTCACGTATAGAAGATCTGCGTGATGCAGCGGCGGTCATTAATGGTCGTCATGTGGCAGAGACCGTTAATCAAGTGTTGGTAGTACCTGGTTCCGGGCTGGTGAAACGTCAGGCCGAAACAGAAGGGCTGGATAAAATCTTTATTGAAGCGGGTTTTGAGTGGCGTGAACCGGGCTGTTCAATGTGCCTAGCGATGAATGCGGATCGATTGGGTGATGGTGAACACTGTGCATCAACTTCGAACCGTAATTTCGAAGGACGACAGGGGCAGGGTGGGCGTACTCATCTCGTGAGTCCGGCGATGGCGGCAGTGGCGGCGATAGCGGGTCACTTTGTCGACGTCGCACAATATATAGAAGCTCAAGCAGAAGGAGCAGAATAATGGATGCATTTACAACATTAGATGGTTTAGTGGTGCCGTTAGATCGTGCCAATGTCGATACCGATGCAATCATCCCGAAGCAGTTTTTGAAGTCGATTAAACGCAGTGGCTTTGGGCCTAACCTGTTTGATGAGTGGCGTTATTTAGATGTGGGCGAGCCGGGTCAGGGCGACGTGCCCCTTGGATATAACACTGAACGGCCATTAAATGCAGACTTTGTATTGAACCAGCCGCGTTACAGTGGCGCGCAAGTGTTGCTCGCACGTGATAACTTTGGTTGTGGCTCGTCTCGCGAACATGCCGTGTGGGCGTTGCTCGATTACGGCATTCGAGTGGTGATTGCGCCGAGCTTTGCAGATATCTTTTATAACAACTGTTTCAAAAATGGTGTGCTGCCGTTTGCACTGAGTGCGGATGAAGTGGATCGTCTCTTTAAAGAGATTTCTGCCAATGAAGGTTATCGTTTGCAGATTGATTTGGCAGCACAACATGTTACCTTGCCAAGTGGTGAGATGATGAACTTCGAGATCGACAACTTTCGTAAAGAGTGCCTGTTGCAGGGACTTGATGAGATTGGCCTCAGTCTGAAACATGCCGCTGCGGTACGCGAGTATGAGGCGAAACGAAAACAGAATGCACCGTGGTTATTTGCTTCTTAAGTAAAGCCGTTGATGAATTAATAGCAACAACAGAATAAAGCGTAGAAAAAATGACAAAAAAAATACTGATTTTACCGGGTGACGGCATCGGCCCTGAAATTGTAGCCGAAGCAGTGAAGGTGCTGGAAGCACTGCAAAAAAATCAAGGTTTTGAGATTGAACTGGATCACGGTCTGGTCGGTGGTGTAGCTTATGATGCTACTGGTTCTCCACTACCTGATGAAACGCTTGAAAAGGCGACGGCCAGTGATGCGATTTTGCTGGGTGCTGTTGGTGGTCATAAATGGGAGTCACTTGATATTGCGGTACGCCCTGAAAAGGGATTACTGAGTCTGCGTGCAAACCTAGAACTCTTTTCGAATTTGCGTCCAGCGATTCTTTATCCACAACTGGCGGATGCATCGACATTGAAGCCCGAGGTGGTATCAGGGCTTGATATTATGATCGTGCGTGAATTGACCGGCGGCATCTATTTTGGGCAACCTCGTGGCATTCGCACGTTGGAGAATGGTGAGAAACAAGGTTTTAATACGTTGGTCTATAAAGAGTCCGAGATAGAACGCATCGGCCGCTCTGCCTTTGAGATTGCGATGAAGCGTGACAAGCGGGTCTGTTCTGTCGATAAGGCGAACGTATTGGAATGTACCGAACTGTGGCGTGAGGTGATGATTCGGGTGGCGAAGGATTACCCAGAAATTGAGCTGAGCCATCTGTATGTCGATAACGCTGCAATGCAACTGGTGCGTGCACCGAAGCAGTTTGATGTGATGGTGACCACCAATATGTTTGGCGATATTTTATCTGATTGTGCCGCAATGTTGACCGGTTCGATCGGCATGCTGCCATCAGCGTCACTTGATGCAAATGGTAAAGGGATGTATGAGCCAATCCATGGATCAGCCCCGGATATTGCTGGGCAGGGGATTGCGAATCCGATTGCGACGATTCTGTCGGTCGCGATGTTGTTACGTTATTCGTTTGACCAAGTGGCAATGGCGAATCAGATTGAAGCGGCTGTTAATACTGTACTGGATGATGGGCTGCGTACCGTGGATATCTATACCGAAGGTTCGCGTAAGGTATCGACTAGCGAAATGGGCGATGCAATTGTTGTGGCACTGAATTAGACTTCAGTCGCGAGACAACACGATATATTGAAGAGATAAGCGTAAGGAAAGTTGTGATGAATAAAAAATATAATGTTGCCGTGGTGGGTGCTACTGGTGCGGTGGGTGAGGCTATCATCGAAATTTTGGCCGAACGTAACTTTCCGGTTGACACCTTGTATCCGCTGGCAAGTAGCCGTTCAGCAGGCAAACGTGTCGAATTTCATGGTAAGCATATCAGAGTAGAAAACTTGGATACCTTCGATTTTTCAACGGTACAGGTAGCGCTATTTTCTGCCGGTGGGGATATTTCGGCGAAATACGCGCCGATTGCGGGTGCTGCTGGCTGTGTGGTGATCGATAACACCTCGCACTTTCGTTATGATGATGACATCCCATTGGTAGTGCCAGAAGTTAATCCGGAAGCAGTGGCGGATTACAAAAATCGTAATATCATCGCCAATCCCAATTGTTCGACCATTCAGATGTTGGTGGCGCTAAAGCCCATCTATGATCTGGTTGGGATTGAACGTATCAATGTCGCGACTTATCAGGCGGTTTCTGGCAGCGGCAAACCGGCGATTGAAGAGCTTGCAGGGCAGACCGCCGCACTGCTCAGTGGCAAAGATATTGAAACAAAGGTCTACCCCAAACAGATTGCTTTTAATGTGTTACCTCAAATTGATGTGTTTATGGAAAATGGATATACCAAAGAAGAGATGAAGATGGTATGGGAAACTAAAAAAATCTTTGCTGATGACGATATTAAAGTCAACCCAACGGCCGTCAGAGTCCCTGTGTTTTATGGCCACTCTGAAGCAGTACACATTGAGACCAAAGAAAAAATTTCTGTTGATGATGCCACTGCCGCGCTACAGGGTGCAGCTGGTGTTGTGGTGCTGGATGAACGTGAAAATGGTGGTTACCCTACAGCCGTGACAGAATCAGTTGGAACGGATCCTGTTTATGTAGGCCGAATTCGTGAAGATATTTCACATCCTCGTGGATTGAATTTATGGGTGGTGGCCGACAATGTTAGAAAGGGTGCTGCACTTAACAGTGTGCAGATTGCGGAAATTTTAATAAAAAATCATATAAATTAGTGAGTTTCTGAAAAAAACTGCCGTTAACAATCTTGCAACCATTGGATTCTTAAGGTGCTGAGATGATGTTTAGACAAAAAGGAGAAGGAATGTTACCTGGACTGATGAAGGATATGGCAAAAGCATTTGCCATGCTTCTATTGTTATTACCGGTTAATAGTTTTTCGCTCGGTCTTGGTGAGATTAACCTGCATTCTGCACTCAATCAGCCATTGGATGCTGAAATCGGGTTGTTATCGGTAGGCAGCACAACAGTTGAAGAAATTGTTGTTAAGCTTGCATCTAAAGAAGCCTTTGATAAGGCGGGTCTTGAACGGCCATTTTTTCTGACAAAGCTTAAATTTAGCGTTGCAAAGCGTGTCAATGGTGATACCTATCTTAAAATTACATCGCATGATCCAGTAAAAGAGCCATTTCTTGATTTTATTATAGAAGCAAACTGGCCTAGTGGTCGTGTGTTGCGTGAATACACACTGCTGCTAGATCCGCCTGTGCTGGTTGATGAGCGGCCTGCGGCGCTTGATATTCCTTTATTTGAATCTGAATGGCCTGCTGCCGGTAGTTCGTTAACTCAAAATGCGTCGGTGGCAGTACCGAGTACCACGGCTGTACGTGGAGTGCCTCGGTTTACACCGAGAACCAGCACTGTTTCGAGATCTGATAGCGGTGCAATTACGTACGGTCCTGTCAAAAGAACAGATACCCTGTGGAAAATCTCGTCTGAGATGAGACCGGACAGAAGCGTTACTGTTCAGCAGGTAATGATCGCGCTATTGAATGAAAACCCGGAGGCGTTTGAGAATCAAAATATCAATGAGCTGAAGGCAGGCTATTTTTTGAGAATTCTGGATCCTGCTAGTATCGCCTTGGTGTCAGCTGCTGAGGCTGAGAAGATTGCTAAACTTCAATATGATCAGTGGGTTGATGCTAAATATTCATCTGCATTGGCAGCAGGACAGCGACCACTCGGCAGCAAACGAAATGGTACTAGTAGTGTCGGTAGTTCAGACAGCAAAACCTCATCAAGATTGACGCTAGTCGTGCCTGATGAGAGCGTTTCTCAATCTGGCTCAGGCAGTAAACTGGAGGCGAGTGATGGCGAGGTGAGACAGGAACTGGCATTTGCGCTGGAATCTGCTGATGTGAGTCGCCAAGAAAATGAAGAGCTGCGAAAACGACTTTCTGCATTAGAAGAGCAGTTAGCTTCAATGCAGCGCTTGATTACTCTCAAAGGAGATACCCTATCTGCGATGCAGCTAAATTCTGAGGTAGTTACGGCTGCTGAATTGGCTGCAAACAATAATGTTATATTGCCTGATGTGGCTGAGTTACCAAATGAAATTTTTGTAACGGATGTTGCTGCCTCTGCCTCACAGAGTGAAGTGGTAGCTACTGAAGAATCGAAAAGAGCGGCTTCCCCAGTGGTCGTGCCAGCGGCGCCAACCATTGAACCATCAATTATAGATGAATTTTTATCAGTGGTTGACAGCATTTTAGGTAGTGTTGGCTCGCTGTTAAATATTGATCCTATTCTTGCGCTAGGTGGGCTTGCTTTAATTGCCTTGGTGGTAGGGGCACTGGTTGTTCGTCGCCGTAAAATGGCTGCTTTTGAAGAAGAGCTGTCTGAAATTGATTATACAGCACCATTGGGTAGTGAAACTGCTGCTGTTGATGAAAATATGAGTGATGAGGCTGTTGAATCTGTATTGAATGATGTTATTCCAGATTATTCAAATTCAGATGGTATGGAGGTAAACGATGATGAAATTGATGCAATCGCTGAAGCCGATGTATACCTTGCATATCGTCGGTTCGATAAGGCAGAAGAGCTGTTAAGTGAGGCGGTACAGAATGAACCTGAGCGTCATGATATCCAGGTTAAATTGTTAGAAGTTTATGCAGCGAGTGATAAAAAAGAGGCATTTGTTGAACAGGCGAAAAGCCTGAGAGCTTCACTAGGCGGCACCGATAACGACACCTGGAAGAGTGTCACTGAGATGGGTAAAAAGATTGCGCCAACCAGTGTGCTTTTTAATGAAAAAATTGATGCTGTGATGGATAGCGCTGGCATCAGTGATGAGCTTGATATTGATCTGCCTGACTTGGGTGGAGATCTGGATCTTGATGATCTGGATCTTTCTGACAGTGATATTGCAGCTGAGGTGGAATCGGTTAGTGAAAGTGAAAACCTGATTTAGGTGATTTAGGTGATTTAGGTGATTTAGGTGATTTAGGTGTGCTTGATGAGGGTGAATTAAGCGATGCTATTGATGCACTGGATGATCTTGGTGAGCTAGAAGCTAGTCTGGATTCTGCGATGGATATGGTGACTGATGTTGATGTGCAGAAAAAAGAAGCAAATATCTTAGATAGCAATGCTGCTGAAAAAGCACCTGATAATGAGATTGAACTGGAATCAGTAGCTGGCGCCAATGATGTACCTGATCTGTTAGAAGTGGCTGATGAACTTACATTTGATGAGCCTGCTGCAGATGATTTAAGAGCCAAAGATGTAATATTTGAGGCTAACGATGATCTGGTGTTGGATGAAGAGCCGCTCGTGGATTTGGATGTTGATTCTATAGCCGCTAAAGTAGATACAACAGAAACGTTAGTTGAATCAATTGCAGCGACTGGCCACAACGTTGAAAACGACCTCTTTTCCGGTTTGGATGAAAACGATGATGTTGCGTCTACTGATGATGACTGGCTATCTGACTTTAGTGATGAAATCTCTTCGCTTGATGATGACCCCGGTGAGCTTGATGACAGCGAACTGTTTTCAGCTGAGGATGAGGTTGGTACCAAATTAGACCTTGCACGAGCCTATATTGATATGGGTGATAATGAGAGTGCGAAAGGTATCCTTGATGAAATCGTCACTGATGGCAATGATGATCAGAAAAAAGATGCTAATGAATTAATCGAGCGACTCGCGTAAACTAAATCTACTGGTTTACGTTGCAATATTGCTTGTCATGGGTATTTGATTTGGGATTATGGTGAAGCTCCATCCGGTTATTTTAGTGGCCAGTTTTCTGGTTTTTGTGGCGATGCTCGCATTTCCAGTGCCATCTACTCTGTTTGTCTCCTCGCTATTATTGATACTGCTTTACCTACGTGATGGCGGTGCTCACGTGCGTCCTGGGCTGGTGATGCTACGCCGAATGCGTTGGTTTCTACTCTCGATTTTGGTGGTATTTTGCTGGCTCACTCCTGGAACGCCCGTTATGCAGTGGCCTGCATTGAGTGTGTGGTTGCCAACAAACGAAGGGTTATCAAGTGGTTTACTACGAGTCGTAGCGCTGGTATTGGTGATTACGAGTGTTAACTTGTTATTGCAATCACTCTCTAGACAAGAACTACTGACGGCAATTTATTTCTTAGCACGACCATTACGACTGGTTGGGGTGAAAGCAGAGTTAGTGGCACTGCGAATGATGCTGGTATTTGATGCGATGGGCGAAGTGCAACAGATGGTTACTCAGTATCTACCAGAAAAAGGTCATGTACCACGGCACCTAGATAGCATTGGGTTGCTAGCATCAGGTGTGTGGAATTCTGTGATTGAGCGTGCAGGAAAGGTGCATCAAGAAACCGTTGTCGTTCTGCCTATGCTGGAGAGAGCGCCTCTATGGCAATGGTGCTTGCCAATACTGTTGTGGGGATTCTTTTATATCAGCGGGTTAGTATGGGCATAGCGACCAGCTAACGAGACCATTATGGGGATTGAAAACAGTGGGGTTTGAGCATTGGTTATTTCTTTGTTTCGTTGAATCTACCCAATACATAAATGGCCGCTGCTAGGCTGTTTGATTGCCTGTTAACTATCGATTCGATTGTGATGAGACCTATATCCGAAAAGGCCCTGAAATGGGCAATGTTATTATTTCTTGGAAACTTTTTTCAAAACGATAAAATCCACCGATATGCCAGATGAGTTTGTGGTTAAATGCGACGATCAGATTACACAGGATCGGAGTTTGTTCTAATGGCCGATCAGCATTATATGCTAGACACTAATACGGCTAGTTACGTCGGCGAATCGCTGGCTGTCAGAGAGCATTGACGCAGCGTACCTATGGTCAGGATATGCATTTCCGCGATTACGAAAGAGGAATTGCTGCATGGTGTTGTTAAAACCCTAGAGCCAAACGACTTTCTGTTGCTGTTAAAATATTTTTATTGCAAACTGTAATGCAAATGGTATTTGCGGGTGAAATCGACTCCAAGGGTATGGCTCCTTTACACTAATCTACGAAGAACCCTTTAATTGTTGCTGGAAAATATTAATTTCCTCCTGAAAATTTCACGCAATTCCGGCCTGAATTTTTTGCTTCGTACATTGCCATGTCGGCTCTTTCAAAAAGTGTTCTGGCATCGTCTTCAGCGTTAACACACGCCACACCTAAGCTAGCTGAGGTGGGAATTAATTCATCGCCATACTTGTAACTGCTAGTGTAAATGGTTCTGCGAATCCGCTCGGCAAGTAACATGGCGCCGTCTTTTCCTGTATTGCTGAGCAGAATGGTGAACTCTTCACCGCCGTAACGGAATAGCATATCAGAGCTACGAGTGCATTCGGAAATACGTTCAACAACGGATTGCAGGATACAGTCACCTGCAGTGTGGCCATATTCGTCATTGATCTGTTTGAAACGGTCTATATCAAGGGCAATTAGCGATAGTGGAGTGTTGTGGCGTTGTGCTAATTCAATTTCCCGGATGATGGCTGTATTCATCGCTGCGCGGTTGTTAGCACCGGTTAGTGGATCGCGTAGGGCTGCGGTAAGTGCGCCTTTGTATAATAGGGCATTACGCAATGGATAGACCAAGCTGCAAAGCAGGTGTTCAAAGAGTGTTGTTTCTTGATGATTGAAAACCGTTGAACGTGTGATGGTTAACTGGCCTAGTGACTGGCCTGCCGCTGACAGTTGATATGAGCATGAGTGTCTGGCGGGGGAGCAGACTTCAAGTCGAATCCCCTGAGTCTGGTGTTCGTACAGTATGCTTTGATGTGGAATCATGACGCTTATTTCCTGAGAAAAAATTTGAATCAGAGATTCGCAGTCGAGTGTTGTCTGTAAAACACTGATGATTTGAAGTGCTTGGTTTAAGCCGCCTTGACCTGATTCTGTCACTAAGGCATTTGACATTAATGTCAGATTACCAAATTCGTAAACCATATCCTTGTCATTTGGTTGTGTATGCAGAGTGGGCATTTTCGAACCTCCTTTGTTAGTGCCAGCACGTCCATGGCAATATGCATGGAATGTGCCAGTTTGTATTTTCAGCATCACTTAGTGCACTAGTACCATTAAAACATCGCCATGATACATACAATTATATGCTTGAAAAGGATAATACCTAGATTGTCAATATTTTGACTTTAAATGGATGGGTAGTCCTGTGGCAGAAAATGGCGCCTGGAATTTGTTACAGGTGGAATGGGGTTAAATGATGCTAGTCTGGAAACAGGCGTTAATGGATTAACGTGGGTTTAATTTTAGGGAGAGAAATGATGCAAGGACAAATTATTAGAAGCCATGGAGAGCTGCGTGCCGTGCTTTCACTGCAGATGTCTGTACCAGATCGCCCGATGGGCGAAATTATTGTTGAGAAACAAAAACTCATTAGCCAAGTACAACTTGACTCGCTGTTGCAACAGCAGAAGGGCGGTGTTAATAAACGTCTTGGTGTAATGCTAGTAGATCAGGGCCTGCTATCGCAGGAACAGGTTTATGTTGCGCTAGCGGTGAAGTTTGGTATTCCCTATGTTCGTCTTGATGAATTTGATATTCATAGTGATGTGTTGAAGCGTATTCCAGAAGAAGTTGCTTTTCGTTACAACATTATGCCGTTGGTGGTGTTGGGACGGCGTTTGGTTGTCGCGATGGAGAACCCGCTTGATTTAGGCAGTATCGAAGCGCTTACTTTTGCGATTAACTTAAAACTAGAGGCTGTGATTTCACCATTGCGAGATATCGCCGTGGCTCAGAGTAAATATTACAGCCGTTTTGATGAGCATGAAGCGCTTCAGGATAAGGAGCTTACACCACTGCCCTATCATGTTAGTCAGACAGATTCAACGCATATTATAGAGGCCCGAGCTCGAAAAAAGCCATTAGTCAGGTTGTTGAATGCAATTGTATTACAGGGAATTGTAAGGGGTGCATCTGATATTAATATTCGTCCTGGAAAGGATGGAATAAAGGTCTATTACCGTATTGATGGACAGATGCGATTTGCTCGTGTGATGGATAAATCACTGCTTCTCCCGTTAATTTGTCGTATCAAGGTGTTGGGTTCGATGGATATTGCTGAGCGACGTCTGCCACAGGATGGTCATGTGAGTCTAATGCGTGGTAAACGACATATTGATTTAAGGGTCTCAGTGATACCAACGGTGGATGGAGAGAGTGTCGTTATCCGTATTCTTGATAAAGAGGTTGGAGTGAAACAATTTTCCGACTTAGGGCTTGTTAAGTCACAACAGCAGAAAGTGTCTACATTAATTGAGCGGCAGAGCGGCTTGTTTTTAGTTGTAGGGCCTACTGGCTCTGGTAAGACCACAACGTTATATGCTTTGTTGAATGAAATTAAAAAAAATAATGTGCATATTGTGACGATTGAAGACCCTGTAGAATATGAAATGGCGGACATTGAGCAGGTTCAGGTGGCGGCATCACGCGAAATAGATTTTGCACGTGTGCTGAGAAGTGTTCTGAGGCATGATCCCGATGTGATTATGGTTGGCGAGATTCGTGATAGTGAGACAGCCGATATTGCTAACAAAGCGGCGTTAACGGGACATTTTGTACTGAGCACATTGCATACGCATGATTGCGTTAGTACTGTGCTTCGTTTGATTGATATGGGAATAAAGCCTTACTTGTTAGCCGCAACACTAAAAGGTGTGATGGCGCAGCGCTTGGTTAGATTGAATTGTGTACATTGTGCCGGATCTGTAAGCGTAGATGCCGTTACTCGTACGGTATTGCATTTGGCTAAACATGAACCAGTGTTATCTGGGAAAGGGTGTAATGCATGTAATCAAAGTGGTTTCCATGGGCGCACGTTGATCAGTGAGGTATTAATGATTGATGATGTGATTGCAGGACTCATCAATATTCGAGCGCCTCATCAACAGATTACTGAACATGCATTGAAAAGTGGCATGGTCTCGATGAATGATGATCTGATTCGGTTGGTAAGAGCTGGAAAGGTCTCCGCTGAAGAGGCACTTTCTTATGATGTCTAGTGACGAGTGATTCTGAAGATACAACTATCGTTACAGTGGTGATTACGATGGATACATCGAAGGGGACTCGTTTTTCACGATGACCCTGATATTTGACTTGACGGTTTGAATTTTTTAATTAAATCAATCGGTTATCGAGTGATTGATAGGGTATTTAAAATAGGTAAACATGCCTGTTAAATGAGCCTTAATTGTAGTAGTTCAGACTTAATTTGATACCTGACAACAACTCAACATCAACAACTTGCCACGGGCTTTGTGTTTCCCATATTTGGGCATATAAATTTTTGTCTCTCATAAATAATACGATAACCTACCCACTCGATTTGGGGAAGAGCCTTCCAGTATAATCCTGCCATACTTAACAAATAACAAAACACCACCATGCCCAATAAAATCATCAACCAACTAGACCCCGCTTGGAAAACCCATTTCGAACAGGAATTCGCGCAGGATTACATGATCAAACTGCGTGAATTCCTGAAAAGGGAAAAACAGAACAGGCAGGTAATCTACCCGCCGAGTGATCTCTGGTTTAACGCTTTTTTACAGGCTCCCTTTGAGAAAATAAAAGTGGTGATTGTCGGACAAGATCCTTATCACGGTGAAGGGCAGGCGCATGGGTTGAGTTTTAGTGTGCCGGATGGAGTCAAAATTCCCCCGTCGTTGCGTAATATTTACAAAGAACTCCATCGTGATCTGGGGATGACGACCCCAATCTCGGGTAATTTAGAGGCGTGGGCGAAGCAGGGAATATTGTTGCTTAATGCCTCACTCACGGTGCGTGCGGGTGATGCCAATAGCCATAGCAAACAGGGATGGTTGCCATTCACCAACGGCTGTATTCAACATATTAACCAGCATAAAGCAGGCGTGGTGTTTTTGGCGTGGGGCCGCTTTGCGCATGGTGTCTGTTCGGTGGTGGATATTAACAAGCACTGTGTGATTAAGACCTCTCATCCCAGTCCATTAGGGGCGAGTAAAACCGGTAAGGACTTTAGTGCGTTTATTGGTTCAGGGTGTTTTTCGTTGGTAAATGAGTATTTAATGGCGCAAGGTGAAAAGCTTGTTCAGTGGGATTTGGCAGGATGAGTAGGTGCTGCTGGTTAGTCATCTTTTGATGATTTTTGGATTCCGACTAAAAGCATGCCGGGGTGACGAACTATAGTGGATTAATTAAACCGTCTCTGCTCATCCAGCGTGATCATGGGCTGGAGTAGGTTAGCTTTGAGGTGACGCAGAAATTGACCAACGTGCCCAAAGCATCTGTAGATAAATTTTTTCAGCGATATCACTGAGTATCGCTATCGCCCTGAATGGGGTCAGAGTCAGCGAGTTTTGTCCGCTGGTAGGCGTTTATCGCGCTGCAAAATTACCGTTGCGATCACTGACATTATAATACCGGGAATAATCGTATTCGGAATTGGTGTGCCTTCAATGATGAGCAGTAGCAATATGATTAGGGCTGGATTGAGGTAGATGTACGCGCTGACCCGCTTCGGCCCGAGTGCGACAGTCGTTATCTGATAAAGATAAACGGTTGCAAGCGTGGCGCCAAGTATAAGGTATGTCATGTGAAAGATAGCATCATGTTGTAATCGCTGCCATTCAAATGGTTGTCCGGTGATTAACAGTGCGAGTGCCATCCAGAATGAGCCACCAACCAAAGTGCAGAAGGCGAGCACAATCATCTCATCGTTGCGGTAGAGCATTTTCATCGCGATAGAATAGAAGGACATGGAAAATATCGTTCCCATAAAAACCAGGTCACCTTTGTTGAGTGTGAATGACATCAGCAGCGTTAACTGCCCGCCAAAAATTACCCAGATGGTGCCGATTGCGCCTACCGCATAGACTAGGAGTTGTTTGCCTGTGAGTTTTTCTCGAAAGGCGATGACCGCTAACAGCCCGGTGATCAGTGGCACTAGGGTGAAAATGGTCGCGGTATTGGTGGCGTTGGTGGTGTTGAGCGCTTCAAAAAAACCGATGAAGAATATTGCATAAAACAGACTGATGATGGTTGCGCGAGGCAGAGTGGGTAATATATTTTCACGCCATTTTGCTTTTGAGAGTACCCATGGCAGCAGGATTAGTGACGCGCCGATGAAGCGCAACAGTGTTAATGATATAGGGTTGATTATCCCGGCAAGCTTTTCGGATGCCCAGAAAGAGCCTGCGACGAGGATCGTCGCAAGTAGTACCAGTCAGCAGTGTCCGGTTAGGTAATTGCAGTCACCAGAGGAAAATAGAGACAAAAACCTAAAAACATCGCATTTAAAGCTTGACGTACGACCA
>QIHH01000148.1 GCA_003230195.1 Gammaproteobacteria bacterium | reverse complement strand
GTGATTCAGTCTCTGATGACGCCGAATCTATTTTCAGCTTCGGTGCTGTCGGTAATGCCGTTCCTTACATTCCGGAATTCACATTGAGTCTAGGCACTGGTATCGAGAGCAAAAAATGGGGTGCATTCATCTCAGGTAACTATGTGAGTGACACCTACACCAGTGCTAATAATGTTGCCGGTCAAATCAATGGAGCGGGTGCCCCCGATGCCCGCTATGGCAAAACAGACAACTACTTTACCACTGACCTGACTGCCTTTTATCGCATCAACCAAACCGTAAAGCTCTTCGGTGGAGTGCAGAATCTCTTCGATGAAGAATATGTCGTCTCACGTCAACCCCATGGTGCACGCGGTGGCTTGCCACAGTTTGTTTATGCCGGTATAGAAGTGGGTATGTAACCCTCCCCTCTCAAGAGTAGGGTATTATTATGGGTGGCAAGCCTTACTGGTTGCTACCCATTTCCTGTTTTAAGAAAGTGATTTAGAACTTATGAATATAGTCAATTTATTTCAGCAAGGCGGCCCGGTGATGTGGGTATTGCTGGCCATGTCTGTATTGGCCGTCACCATTATTCTGCTGAAACTGTTTCAGTTTTTTCGCAGTGGTTTGCATCAACTGGATTTTGTTGAGCCGGCACTGGCCGCATTACGGCAAGGCGATCACAACAGCGCGTTGAATGCATTAAAACAACAGCGCAGCCCCGTCGCGTGTGTAATGGAGAGCGCCATACGCTGCGGTGCAGACCCAATGATGTCAGCCAGAGATGTCGAGGCGGAAGTGAGCCGTATCGGTTCCGCACAGATCAGAAATCTTGAGTCGTGGCTGCGAAGCCTCTCATCCATCGCGCACTTAAGTCCACTGCTCGGATTACTCGGTACCGTCACCGGCATGATCCTCGCTTTTATGAACCTTGAAGCAGCCGGTAGTCGTGTTGATCCATCGATTCTTTCCGGGGGTATCTGGGAAGCACTGCTAACCACCGCCTTTGGATTAACCGTGGCTATTCCCGCCATGGCCGCCTTCTACTATTTAGAAGGTGAAGTAGACCATGTACGCGCCTCAATGAAGGATGTCAGCATTCAGGTGTTGCGTCACTTTGGTAAAACACCGGCCAGCATATCAACCCGTGACGATGAAAAAATCGAGGATGAGACCCATGGAATTTGAGGGTCGTGCGCGCATCCATTCTCACCTCGATATCGCGCCACTGATCGATATCGTTTTTTTGCTGCTGGTTTTTTTCATGTTAACAAGTACCTTTTTGGTACCAGAAGCGATTGAGCTGGAACTGCCCGAGTCGACGAGTGCAACAATCACTGAAATCACTCCTATTACAGTTGCACTTAACGCCACAGGTGACTTGACCCTCAATGGCGAAGTGATTCAACTCGATAAACTGCGTGAGGCAATCGAACCTTTAATTGCAGAAAACATTGATGTTGCGATCACCCTGAAAAGCGATGCGCGCAGTGAAGTACAACAGCTATTAAAAGTGATGGATGAAATTCGAGCCGCAGGTGGTCGTAACATCGCATTAGCCACGATTCAGCGGTAGCGTATCTTCATGACGATCACTTGGCAACACATGAGCATCGCGCTATTAATTGCATTCGCACTGCACAGCGGTATCGCATTTTGGCTGACGCTGCCTGAACCTCAGCCAACGCCACCCGAGCAAACGTTACGTGTGAGTCTGTTGGCAACCGTTGCAGAGACCAGCACAGCGGCTGAACCTGTTACACCCCCGCCTCAGAAAAAAGCCAAGCCACCCACGCCGCCAAAGCCCAGACCGAAACCAGAACCCGCGCCCGAACTGGTGGTGCAAAAGCTGGCGCCTCCACCGGAACCGGTTATAGAACCCACGCCGCAACCTGAACCACTGCCGCTTGAAACTGCACCTGAAATTGTAGCAGCGCCTGCGCCTATACCCAAGCCGAATCCAGCCGAATCCATGCCAGTACCACTCAGCGCAGCTGCCACAGCAGAGTATGAACAACTACTCGTCGCTTGGCTGGAAAAACAGAAAAAATACCCAAAAAAAGCCAAACGTATGCGCATTGAAGGCGAGGGACTACTGCGCATATTGATCGACCGAAATGGAGAGGCTCAAAAAATCACCCTAGAACAACGCACAGGCAACCGTTTGCTTGATAAAGCTGTGCTTGAAATGGCTGCACGAGCCAACCCCTTTCCGCCCATGCCTGAAAATGATCTGCGCCAAACACTAGAGTTTATTGTACCGGTTGTATTTGCATTACGGTAATGTACTGAAAACAGAAGCATGGAGCAATACCGGTCATCATGATCCCATGCCTGAACGACAGAAACTGAGGCTGTAAATTAAAGAGCAGTTACACAATTTAATTTACAGCCTCGTATATGCAACTCATCGTCCGCAATCACAAATCCAGTATTGTCAGACATACTCTATCTTTCGTCCCTACTTATGCAATCGCACAATCAAGCGTATTAAGAAACGAGCTATCTTTTTTTATAATGATATCAGGCGCGCACACTGTCCATTTACTTTTTAGTTCTGTCGTAAGATAAACTGTTTTTACATTAGCAAAGCGAGGCGTGATTTTTATAAAACCAATCAGCTCTGAGCCATTAATAAATCTATTTTGCTCAGATGTAATAAACAGGCCATAGGGTCTGAGCAACAATGATTGCATCGCCTCCATACCATCACTCACTAATGTCGCTTCATACCCATTGTCCTCTAGCACTGCAACGATCTGGTTTGATACACTTCTGAGCGGTTCCAGTACCAACGCAGATTCGTTAGAATGCATTGAGGCCTTGCTCTCGTGAAATAGCTTTCTAAGGTCTCGTTCACCATCCAGCCATGCTCGTGCCATTTTTTCAACCAGATCTAATTCTCCATGCATTTTTACGAATAACTGTTGATGATTACCATTGTCAGGTGACCTGATCAACGTTAAAAAATTCTCTAATTGATGGAAAACCGCTGTAATACAGTGCATACCATAAATTCCACCCGTTCCTTTTGCACCATGAAAGCGACGAAAAACCTCTTCATAAAGCCCCATATCAATATTACAACCATTACTTTCTAATTCTAGTAGATAGTTATGAAATAGTATTATACGGCTATCTACAAGGTCTTGTGCAAAATCATTTCCAAGACCTTCAATAAGCGCAGCTTCATCCATAAAAAAACTCCTATAATAATTTTACTGATCACTCATCATTCTAATAAATTAAAGAGCCTCATCTTAGCTCGAAATAATATAGGTTATTATCTATTAAATGTGGTTAATGGGTATGTACCGGTCGTGTCTTAGATAGAAATGAAACATCTTTTTTTAACATTTCGAATTCAGATTGAATATATATTGCCTCACGTTCAATCCCACTCACAATGTCGTTCAACTCTTTTTTTACTAATAGCTCATTACTTTTTTTGTAAATCATTATGCCAACTAAACTTGCTGTTAACAGCACTAACACGATGGCTAACAGTGTTATTTTTGTTGATATTCCAAATTCCATCATCACTTCCCTGTCACTTTAAATGTCCGATTTTATTAGAATACTAGCCCTAAGAACAGTCAGGTTTCAACTTCTTACACTTTCAGTACCAACCGTACGACTTTGACAAAGGTTATTTTTCATCATATGAAGCAATTCAGTTGCTTTAATAGGTTTAGCAAGATAATCAGCGCCCGAATTTCCAAGTTTACATTGCTATTTATATGGTTATTAATTAACTTATGAAGCAACACGAATCAACAACGTTGATCTATATATTTAGAAACATGGGGTACTACGGAAAGTAAAATAGAACATATTCATCATCCATGACCTCAACTCAGGCGGCTTCAATACCCAGCCCATCTAGTTGGAGTATCGGCGATCAAAATATGAGCTTTAACTCAAAATATGGCTTATTAAAAACACTCAGCTATGACTAGCGCACAGCAGTAACAGTATGAAGAGACTGCTAAGCCGTATGAAAAACATGCCATATTGGCGTTATCCATTCATACCCACATGTGATTTAAGGTAAATATGTGCCTGGCCATTCCCATGAGGGTCAATTCAATTTCAGGCCATGCAGCATTCTGCTCTAGCCATGGCATATCACGCGAAATCAATATTTTCATGTTCCAGTATGATAATTTGAAGCTGGGGAACTATGTGATGGTACATATTGGCTATGCGATTCAAAAGATCGATCCCGCTCAGCACTACATTAAACCAACAGAACTGGATACACTGCCGACCACACACTCCAGCCACAGCATTGGTCTACGTGAGGAGATGCGTTCGCGCTAGTGCTGGATGAACTACTAATGTAGATATATTTCATGAGGTAGCACTGGCACAGTCCGATGCCAATAGATCAGCATCGTCAACAACCATTGAACATGTAAAACTAATCACCAAAAAATATTAAACAGCAGCTACCCTAGTTAGCTAGGCTGATCTTTTCTCATTTTTTCTCTATGAGGATGCCTTAATAAATAACCAGCCCAATATCCCCAAAAAAGTAACACCAATCAAAATTAATAATTTCACACTGTAATCTCCTGCAATGTTAACTCATCTAAAGCTCAGTTGACCACAACCCAGAAATCAGTAAAATTCTTATTTTTCACATTAATTCATCGAATAATACTAACTATCTCACGCCAGACTACGGGGTTGGATAGCAGGTAAGATGTGGTATTTATCTCGTTGTTGACGCTAGGATTGATAACAACGGCTTGCGGTTTTCCGCCAAGTGGCACTTCTACAGCCAAGGCTAACGATACAGTGGTTAAGAGCGACCAGCACAACATGATGCCCAAGAGGTGAATGTCCGCCAACCAAGTACACGCCATCGGCAAAGAAAGAAACCGTTTCGCCATTAACAGCGGATTGCTTGATTTGATACTCATAAAGCGCCACGCCCCAAGTTCAAATGCTACACCATCTCTGAATCCGTCCCTAAACCTGACCAATAGAAAATGATTATTGTGATCGTTAGTCACATCCATTACAGCATAAAGAACTAGGAAGACACACTGTGAAATTTTACAGTTATACGCAGGTCAATTATCTAGTATGCCAATTAAGAGGGTTGATCACTTAGCTACTAGGGAACTCCAAATTCACTAATATTAAGCCTGTGAACAAAGTAGCCACCAATAGCGCGTACCATTAGTCATCTGATGCAAGGCGACGTAACCGTCTTACCGAAATAAAAACAATGCCAAGCACAACGGGAATCGCCAGCCCAGTGGATATCTCAACATTAATCGACATACCACTCGATTTAAGCGCCTTCAGCGCATAGCCCACCATACCTAAAAGATAGTAGCTCAACACCACCACCGATAGCCCTTCAACCGTCTGCTGCATGCGCAATTGCAATTTTGCGCGCTTATCCATTGATGAAAGCAAGTCGCGCGTCTGGCCTTCCATCGCGATATCCACCCGGGTTCGCAATAGTGCAGAAGCGCGCGCCACACGAGTCGACAGCAGTTCAAGATTACTGTTAACCGAATCACAGGTCGCCATTGCGGGTGAAAGACGCTGCTCCATAAATTCATGAAACATCTGTAACCCCTGAATACGCTGCTCTCGTAATTCATTAACACGCATTTTGACAATATTGTAATAGGCTGATGACGCATTAAACCTTTGATTAGTAACCGCTGAAATTCGCTCGATCTCTGCCGCAAGCCGCGTCAGATCATGCAGTAACCGCTGCTCATCATCGTGGCTCTGACAATGACAATTATTATCCGTTAATTCAGCAAGCTGCCTATCAAAACTAGCTAGCTCAGGAAGATACTTGCGTGCCGTCGAGACTGGGATTAATGCCAACATGCGATAAGTTTCAATCTCCAGCAGACGCTGCACCAGTCGCCCCGCCTGACGCCGGCGCAAATCGACATCATGAATCAAGATTCGGCTAAAGCCATCGGCATGAATTTTATTATCAGTCCAGACAATCGCACTCCCGGCCACCACCTTTGCTCCAATGACCGTATTGGAAGCAAAGAGCGTCGAAAGCGCTTCAAGATTACGCTGAGGACGCGATTTATGCTCAATCGCCAAGTGTGTTGCAGAAAGAATCTCCCCTGGCAGGGTCTCTAACCACTCTTTGGAGACATGTTTAATTGCCGGTTCCGCAAATGGAACCTCAAAGGACATTTTTACAAAAAAGGTATACATCGAAAATTCAGTGTGACGTTCCCATTTAAACCGGAACGATCCAAATTGTGCGCTAAAGTGGCGAGCTTGCAGTACCGGAGGGCTGACACTATACCGCTCGCACAACTGAGTAATCAGGCGCAACTCTTCGTTAATCACACTGTTATCAGAAAGCAACACCAACTGGGAAACCTGCATTGGGGCCTTAAGCAGCTCGTGAGGTCTGGCATGAAGTTCGTTGTGAAGCTTGATCCGCTGCGCATGCTCACTGACACCCACCACACGGCTACGCAGCGGATCAACTCCGGAAACTTCATCATTCATCGTCAACAAAACCCCATATTAAATCTACTCAATTTAGCTGCTACGCTAACATACTGACCTACCACAAAATAGCCACCATTCATGGCGATCTGATGAAATTCAAACTATTAGAAACCTCTCGATCACTGGCCTATAGGAAGTGCCAGTGGTTAAACATCGCCGCCTGGCCATAGTAAGCACCATCGGCATCTGTGAGATTCCAGACTGTCGCCTGCTCTATATAGAAACGCCGCCCGCCTTTTGCAATACGAACCCCAGAATAATCTTCGATATAACCCTTTGACTTCACTTCACGCAGCAGTTGTGAGCGCTGCTCACGATCAGGTTGTTCGGCAGAATACTGTGATGCCAATGTTGTGATTTCATCCCACGTCATATCAAAGAGCTGCATCGCTGTTTTATTTGCATAATTAAAGACTGGTTCTGCCTCAATGCCATGAGAAATCAAAGCAAATGGTGCATTGAACAGTCCCTTTGCAGAGGTTTCTGGCTGACCTTCGAAGTCAATCATCAGCCCAGTCAACTGATAATAGCTTTCTAAAAGAATAGAGACATGACCGCAACAATACCCATTATTTCCGGCTGGTTTCATCCTCAATCTCCATAATGAAAGCGACTAATGAAATGACGCTGGGACACTTGCCATTAGCATCCGTTTCTGATGATGATGGGAGATGCTGTTAGTATGTTTCGTGCCTGATTTCTTTGCGGGTAAAAAAGCTGTCTAATGATCAGCTTAAATTACGAACAAGCAACAGCACCTGAGGCTATCACATATACTTCCATTATAAATTGTAAGACAGAAAATAGCAGGAGATTTAAATCGAACAAAACAGCAATCATCATCTCTTTGATCTGCACCCATTACAGGTATAAAACAATGATTATTAAGGACTAACTAGAAATGGCTCCCCGAGGCGGACTCGAACCACCGACCAATTGATTAACAGTCAACTGCTCTACCAACTGAGCTATC
>QIHH01000241.1 GCA_003230195.1 Gammaproteobacteria bacterium | reverse complement strand
CGGTGTGAAAACAAAAAGACTAAAGGCGGGTTGGAATAATGCCTACTTACTCAAAGTGATCGGCGTGGGAATTTAAGCCCGATTGCCCTGGTAACCACTTAGCCATAATTGACAACCCAGACGTCAATTCGGTACAGTGCGCCCCTTAGTTTCAACGCCATGAAAACGCAATCGCGAATTCAAATACGCCGAGGTGGTGAAATTGGTAGACACGCTAGCTTCAGGTGCTAGTGGGGGCAACCCCATGGAGGTTCAAGTCCTCTCCTCGGCACCATTTATTCCATAAGAAATTGATTCTAAAGGATTTTTAACATTCTCAGAATATTGTTCAGCCAAGGTGGTACAACTTGGTGATACACCATGCGTTTGGAATGGCGCATCTGTGAGGATATCATCACGGCACGAGGCCAGTTTTTAATCCGCAACGCCATTCCAACCAAATGGTATGGGCGCGTCATCGTACCGCAAACTCTACGTGAACATTTCAAGGGCACGCGAAAGTTTCGCCGTTCACTTAAAGCCTCTGAATAAAAGCACTGCTACAACGTACCCTGAAAATAGTTGCTATCCCATTCAATGACTCTATGGGACTAGGTTGACACACAGGGAGAGCTGATCCCTGACATACGTTCAGCAACGATTTTTAAAAAAATATCCTTTATTATCTATTCATTAGGCAATTATTATCATTTAAAATCGATAATAATAACAACGCTCAAAATGCATTCAAAACGACTAATCAGTCGCGCGCTGCACATCACCATTAATTCCCTAATATTATGAATTAAACAAATTCGAACACAACATGCACCAATATTCCGTTAATTTATGCAATCTAAAGCATTGAGTATCAATGCTTTTTCTGGTATAAATCCGGGTTTATTTCGCAAGCGCATGTGGGAGATATCACGCAATGGCGGCAGCAAAAAAGAGAGCAGTGACGAAAAAAGCAGTTAAAAAATCGACTGTTAAGGAAGTGGCTGCAAAAAAGAAAGTTGCCACCAAAAAAGCGGCGAAGAAGACTTCGTCAACCACAAAAAAGGCGGTTACGAAAAAAGCGACAACTAAAAAGGCAGTTGCAAAAAAGGCGGTTGTGAAAAAGGCAGTTACGAAAAAAGTAGCTGCTAAAGCGGCAGTTACGAAAAAAGCGACTACGGTAAAAACACCAGTTCCAGTAACGAAGAAAAATACGATAGTGACAACAGCAAAATTAGCGAAAAAGCCAGTGGCACCGACTTCTACTCAAGGCGGTTTTGCCCCTTATGTTGAGAAAAAAGGCGAAGAGTATATGAATGAACCACAAACGGCCCATTTCATTAAAATACTTGGGGCTTGGAAGACTGAATTAATGGAAGAGGTCGACCGTACTGTACATCACATGCAGGATGAGGCCGCTAACTTTCCAGATCCAAACGACCGCGCCAGCCAGGAGTCTGAATTCGCACTGGAACTGCGTGCGCGTGACCGCGAGCGTAAGTTGATTAAAAAAATCGATGAATCCGTCAATAACCTTAAAAATGAAGACTACGGTTATTGCAATATTTGCGGTATCGAAATTGGTATCCGTCGCCTCGAAGCAAGGCCCACGGCCAGCCTTTGCATTGATTGTAAGACGCTTGATGAGATTCGGGAAAAACAGATAAGAGGTTAAGCGATCCACTTCGCCCTCTCTCTTTTTTGTAACAACGAGATGGCAGCAGTGCCATCTCGCGCAACACCTTTGTCGGCACTTGCCTGTCGCACTACTCACCAGCACTCTATTTTCCGCTGCGCTTTTTAAACGTGGCGGTATCATGCTGTGGTAAATTATCATCATACAGAATTTAATTTCACACACATACAAATACGACACTAGAGGGAAAAGATATGCCACAGAATATCGATTCAATCCTGCAGGAAAATCGTTTATTCCCCCCCACTGCTGACTTTGCCAAAAATACCACGATAGATGAGTCAACATTACAGGCGCTCTACCAGCAGGCAGAAGATGACCATGAAGGTTTCTGGGCAAGCCTTGCACGTGATGAGCTTAACTGGGACAAACCTTTTAGTACCACACTAAACAGTCGTAATGCCCCACACTATCGCTGGTTTGAAGATGGCGAACTCAATGTCTCTTATAATTGCATTGATCGTCACCTCGCTGACAAAGCGGACAAAACCGCGATTATCTTCGAAGGCGAGCAAGGTGATACTCGCCATATTTCCTATGCCGAACTGCACCGTGACACCTGCCGCTTTGCCAATGCACTCAAAGCACAGGGCGTTGAGACAGGTGATCGCGTGGTAATCTACATGCCAATGGTGCCGGAAGCTGTTATCGCGATGCAGGCGTGCGCCCGAATCGGCGCGATTCACTCGGTCGTATTTGGTGGCTTTTCCGCTGAGGCACTAAAAGATCGCATCGATGATGCCAGTGCAAAGGTGCTCATTACCGCCGATGGCGGCCATCGTGGCGGTAAGATCGTTGAACTCAAAGCAGCGGCAGACAAGGCATTGGAGTGCTGTGGTAAATCACTACAGAAAGTAATCGTGTTGAAACGTACCCAACATGATATCTCGATGAAGGCAGGACGTGATATCTGGTGGTCTGATGCAATAGCCGCTGTCGATGACGAATGTGCACCGGTTAGCGTCAGTGCTGAACATCCTCTCTTCCTGCTCTACACCTCAGGCTCAACCGGCAAACCCAAGGGCATTCAACACTCCAGCGCGGGTTACCTGCTCGGCACTATCATAACGATGAAGTGGGTCTTCGATCACCGCCCCGACGACATTTTCTGGTGCACCGCTGATGTGGGGTGGATCACTGGCCATAGTTACGTCGCTTACGGCCCACTCGCCGTCGGTGGCACCATTATGATTTACGAGGGCGCGCCAACCGTACCCGATACCGGGCGCTTCTGGAAGCTATGTGAAGAGCATAAAATAACGGTTTTCTACACCGCACCTACCGCGATTCGAGCATTGATGAAAAGTGGCGATGAGGTACCGAACAGATATGACCTCTCCTCCATCCGTCTGCTCGGCACGGTGGGTGAACCGATCAATCCCGAGGCGTGGATGTGGTATCACGAGGTGATTGGCAAAGCGCGCTGCCCCATTGTCGACACCTGGTGGCAGACCGAGACCGGTGCCAATATGATTTCACCAATACCCGGCGTTACTGCCACCAAGCCAGGCTCCTGCACCCGTGCACTGCCTGGTATGGCACTCGACGTGGTGGATGATGAAGGCAATAGCATCACCACTCCTGATAAAGGCGGCCTGCTCGTCGTTCGCAAACCATGGCCCTCGATGCTGCGTGGCATCTGGGGTGATGATGCGCGTTATGTCGAAACCTACTGGGGGATGTTCAACAACCGTTTCTATGTCGCTGGCGACAGTGCGCGTCGTGACCAAGATGGTTATTTCTGGATCATGGGTCGCATCGACGATGTCCTCAATGTCTCTGGCCACCGCCTTGGCACGATGGAAGTGGAATCAGCACTGGTCGCGCACCCGGCAGTGGTTGAAGCAGCCGTTGTTGGCAGACCCGACGAGATCAAAGGCGAGACGATCTTTGCCTATGTGGTACTCAAAGGAGAACGCCCTGCTGACGGCGTTGATGAAACACTGACAAACGAACTGCGCAACTGGGTCGGCGAACAAATTGGAGCTATCGCCAAACCAAGCAATATCCGCTACGCGGACAATCTGCCTAAAACCCGCTCTGGAAAAATCATGCGCCGCCTGCTGCGTACCATTGCCAGTGGTGAAGAGATTACGTCAGATACATCTACGCTTGAAAATGAAGCCATCCTGCTTCAACTACAGGGGAAAGAATAGCATACAGCAACTGTTACACATTGAGACCTTCGCACAATACACAACAGGCCCGACGAGCAAATAACCATGACATTGACACCACTCAGAATAGCGCTATTGACAGTCTCTGACACGCGTAACGAAGAAACTGACCGGTCTGGAAAATACCTTGCCGAACAGATTACATCTGCGGGCCATACGATGGCAGAAAAAAAGATCATCCTGCCCGATGATATCTATCAGATACGCGCGCTGGTTTCACGCTGGATTGCAAACGACAACGTGCAGATCATTATCATCAGCGGCGGCACCGGCCTCACTGGCCGAGACGGTACTCCAGAAGCGATCAAGCCACTGCTCGATAAAGAGATTGAAGGTTTCGGCGAGCTTTTCCGCACGCTCTCGTTTAATGAAATCAAAACAGCGACGATACAGTCACGCGCACTGGGGGGAATTGCCAACGCCACCTTTATTTTCTGCATCCCCGGTTCACCCGGTGCATGCAGAACAGCCTGGGAAGGTATCCTAAAAGAGCAGCTAGACAACCGCAATAAACCCTGCAACTTTGTCGAACTCATTCCAAGACTGCGCGAGATTTAACCATCACTACCCAGACAACTTTATTAAACGCCAACGAGGCACTTACGCGTCTGTTGGCACTTGCACGCACCATCAATCAGATAGAACAGTGCTCACTGCTAAATGCGCTAGGGCGAGTCCTTGCCAAACCACTCATCGCACCTCACCCCATTCCGCCAACGGATAATAGTGCAATGGATGGTTATGCCCTGCGTCATGATGACCTTGCAACACAAGGCTCAACAACACTGCCCATCTCTCAACGCATTACCGCTGGCGAGATCCCCGTTGAACTGGCAACCAGTAGCGCGGCGCGCATCTTTACCGGCGCAGCGATTCCTGCTGGTGCAGATACCGTCATTCCACAGGAACAGAGTCATACTGAAAATAGTCACGTCACTTTTGATACACCTGTCAGTATTGGTCAGCATATTCGACGCGCAGGTGAAGACATTGAACAAGGGCATTCTTTTCTCTCAGCTGGCTATCGTATACAGCCACAGGCAATGGGGCTCATCGGCGCAAATGGCATCGCCACTATTCCTGTCTTTCGTCGCTTAAAAGTTGCACTGCTATCAACCGGCAGTGAACTGCTGATGCCCGGCAGCGCATTACAGAATGGCAAGCGCTATAACGCCAACCACTTCACATTGATTGGACTGCTTCAGGCCCTCGGTTGTGAAATCATCGATTGCGGCACTATCTCGGACACATTATCAGCGACCATTAGCGCTCTTAAAGCAGCGGCGACCGATGCAGATCTGATCATCAGCAGTGGCGGCGTTTCAGTTGGCGAAGAAGACCATGTTAAAGCCGCCATTGAACATCTGGGAAAACTGAACATATGGAAACTCAACATCAAACCGGGTAAACCACTCGCTTTTGGCGAGGTTAACAGTACCCCGTTTTTTGGCCTGCCCGGCAATCCAGTCTCACTATTTGTCACCTTCTGCCTGTTTGCGCGCCCCTATATTCTGCGCATGCAGGGTGTCGATCAGACTCACCCTCAAACCATCAAAGCCCGAGCACAGTTTAATCATACTAAAAATAGCACCCGACAGGAGTACGTACGCTCACGCTTAACAACTGCCGAACACGGCAACGAAGTTAATACATCTGGCAAACAGGGCTCCGGTATTTTAAGTTCAACCGTATGGGCAAATTGCCTGACCATCATCCCACCTAACAGCAGCATCACACTTGGTGATCCGGTCGAAGTGATTCCCTTCAACGAACTCATCACATGAATAGCATTGATGAGATGACACCTGCTAGCGTCACCGCGGTCATATTAGCTGGCGGGGAAGGTCGCCGCATGGGAGGGGTCGACAAAGGACTGGTCAAGCTTGATGGTAAACCACTAATAGAACATGTCATCGCGCGACTGCAACCACAGATTTCAAGCCTTATCATCAGTGCTAACCGCAACATAGAACACTATCAAAAATATGGTTACCCCGTCATAACTGACCAGATAAATAATCAGGGCCCACTTGGCGGCATCCTCAGCGCACTGCTGCAATGTAAGAGCGACTGGCTCTTGACCATCCCATGCGACACCCCCTACCCACCGCCGAACTTACGCCTTCGCATGCACCAGACAGCTAACCAGACAGCCTGCCTGCTGTTTACTGCGCATGATGGCCAACGCCGCCAGCCTCTCTTTTCAATGATCCATCGACGCTTAATCAATTCGCTACAAACATTCCTGGCATCTCAGGAAAAAAAGGTCACTTTATGGTTAAAGCAGGAAGGTACCATTGAGGTCGATTTTTCTGATCAGCCAATGGCATTTATCAATATCAATACTGAGGCAATGCTGGCAAACATTCAAAATAAAACACCATAACCACCAATAATAAAGTCATATTCAATGCTTAAGGCATGACCACATTCGCCGATAGTCATTTATGAAAGTTATGAAGATAATACTGAAATAAATGCCAACTACCGCTAGAAATGCCACACCAAGAATATCGCCCCCGCAACTTTTAGGGCTACTTTCGGCGGCATTAATCCCTTGTATTACCGCTATTTTTCTCACCAGTACTAGTGGCACAGAGCTAATATTAATTACCAGCGCAACAATTATTGCGGTTTTTTTCACTTGGCGACTCTGCCATACCAGAAAACAGCTAGATAACCCTGACCCAAAGTCACAGGTACAGGCCCTGCTGGCACCTACACATGAATTCATCGATCTCCTTAACCATTCCAGCAATGAAACACCTGCTGTCAATGAAAGCATTCATGCCCTTGAGCAGGAACTTGCCCTAATCACTAAAAAAGTCGACTGGGCACAATCCCGTCGAGACACCTTTGAAGCAACCATTTTAATCTCTGACCTGCGCGGCTATACCACCATCTCGGAAACCTACAGCCCTGACCAGACTATCAGTCTGCTTAACCGCTACTTTGAACACATGAGTGAGATTATTTACAGACATAATGGCACTATTGATAAACTCATGGGTGACTCGATACTCGCCCTTTTCGGCTCATATGATGGTACAAAAAAAGATGCCGCAGATGCCGTCACTTGTGCCACAGAGATGCAAATTGCGATGTATAAATTCAATCGTGAAAATCAACAACTCGGTATGCCCGCGCTCTATATGGGTATCGGCATCAATACTGGCAAGGTGGTTGCCAGCAAACTGGGTTCTGCGTTGTATAACGAGCAGACGGTTATCGGTGCCGATGTTAATTTAACAGCACGTATTGAATCACATACCGTATGTGGCCAAGTGCTAATCAGTGATGCGACTTACCAGCAAGTGCACGATGTCACTCAAGTGAGTGAACCCATGCTGGTGATTGTAAAGGGCAGACGAGAAGCGATTCCCATGTATGAACTCATCAGCATCACCAACCCAGAACACTTTAAAGTCCCAGAAAGAGAAATACGACGAAGCCCTCGTGTTGATATCGATATCCCCTTTAAATTCCACGTCTGCGAAGGAAAAATCATCACCTCAGAACAAAATACCGGCAGAATTTCGAATATGAGTACTGGCGGCATGCTTGCTTATAGCGATACTAAGATAGATCCCTATTTTTTTGTTCGATTTGCGCTTGATTTCAACATACTCGGCGTCGAGTGCAACGATATCTACGGCAAGATATTAAAAGTTGAAAAGAAATATGAAGGCTATGAAATGAGCATTGAGTTCACCATCATTGACCCTCAGGATCGACAATCTATCCAGGACTTGGTGAATAACACACTGGCACAGGCTCAAAACAGCTAATACAAATCTTTAAACAGCACTCCAGCCCCAGAAGAGCGGCATCACGCATCCCTTCCCCTTGTTCAAATAACGCTAAACACAGACAAACTTGACTCACCAGCCCCACATCAGGATCATGAGGGTTCAGATTCACAATCAGATTCGATAAACCATGACACCCGACCAATACTGCCAGAACAAAGCGGCCAAAAGCGGCTCCAGTTTCTACTACAGCTTCCTGTTTCTCCCGC
>QIHH01000052.1 GCA_003230195.1 Gammaproteobacteria bacterium | reverse complement strand
TGTGCTTTATGCGGCGCGGTTTAATGATGATGGCAGCGGTGAATGGTTACCGCTGACGATTGATAACCCGGCATTGGCTGCACGTTTTGCGAGCCAGGCTGCATTGTTGATTGATACACGAATTGCGGCTGATATTGTGGGTGCCACCCCAATGGACCGGCCAGAGTGGATAACCGTTGCACCTAATGGCGAAGTCTACTGTACGCTAACCAATAACAGCCGCCGTACCACTGCGGATTCTGCGAATCCAATGGCCCCCAATAACGATGGACATATCATTAAGTGGCGCGATTCAGAACAGCATACCGGTACCACTTTTGAGTGGGATATTTTTATCATCGCCAATGCTACGCATGGAACGGAGCAGAGCTTTAGTGCCCCTGATGGGATTTGGGCTGACCCCGATGGCCGCCTGTTTATTCAGACCGATGGTGACCAAAAAAATGGGTTAAATAATCAAATGTTGGTGGCTGATACCTTGACGGGTGAGATTCGACGCCTGTTTACAGGGGTGGTGGACGCTGAAATTACCGGAATTACCGTGACGCCAGACCGCAGTACAATGTTTATTAATATTCAGCATCCGGGTAATGGTGATCCAGCACGTGCTAATTTCCCTGCCGCTAAAAATGGTGTGACGGTGCCGCGAGATGCGACCATTGTGCTAACTAGGGTGGATGGTGGGATTATTGGCTCATAGCTGTTTACGGCGCACTTAATAAATGCCTCAACAGATGATGCTTATTGAGGTTTTTTCAGGTTTGATGGTTTTGTACTTAATTTTTCTGATTACTATCCTGAGTGTTGCTTTGGGTAACTTTAATGTTTGTGTCAGATTGAGTGATTAGGTCGGCTAAAATCGCAGCAGCTTCTTTCACCCGGATATTTTTGACTTCATCTAAGAACTTTTCATCTTCGGCGCTCGCGACCTCATTATCATTTTCTAGGTCACTCATTTTATTCGCAGATAAACCAATCGAGGTACGGAATTTATTGAGGCGAATCAGGCGTTCATTGCGTTGTATTTTACGCTCTTCTTTACGTGTTGTTTTAAGCAGTGTGACGGATGTTTTAGTGAGTGCTTTTTTGCGTACCTCTGCCTGTGCTTGCAGGTATTGAAAACCCTCATCTATCTTAATCCGGGCGAGATGACGTGCCTGTATCGGTGATAAATCATCGCGGATGAGACCGTAAGGTTTATAATTTGCGGCTTCAATTCTGGCCCATGGTAGTGCATTATCTAATGCACTTTCACCAAGCTCAGAACTGCTTTCGGCGGTAGGAAATTTTATGTCGGGGATGACACCGCGGTTCTGAGTGCTATCACCATTGACGCGGAAGAACTGCGCCATGGTAAGTTTTAGTTGCCCCAAGATGGGGCTATTACGCGGCGCATGCCTGTTTAAGTCGAGCACCTGTTGTACGGTGCCTTTGCCGTAGGTGGTTTCGCCGACGATGGTGGCACGCCCGTAGTCTTGCATGGCACCTGCAAAAATCTCTGATGCCGAGGCACTATAGCGATTGACCAAAACGATGACTGGTCCTCTGTAGGCAATGCTGATGTCAGTATCTTCATTAATATCGAGCTTGTTTTCGCTATCACGCACTTGAACAACAGGGCCTGACTCTATAAAGAGACCGGTAAGAGAAATCGCCTCTGGTAGTGAGCCGCCGCCGTTATTGGCAAGATTAATTACTAGGCCATCAATTTTTTCTGCCTGTAATTCTTTCAGTAGTTTTCGGGTATCGCGTGTGGTGCTCACATAATTTTTATCACCATGTCTGGCCGCTTCAAAGTCCATGTAGAAGGTTGGGATTGTGATCACGCCAATGCGGGATGTACTGTTGCCATTTGGTACTTCTATAATTGATTTTTTAGCGTGTTGCTCTTCAAGCTTGATTTTATCACGGGTGATCGTGACAATTTTACCGGGGCTATCTTCGTTACCTTTGGGTAGCAGTTGTAGTCGTACCACTGTGTTTTTAGGACCACGAATCAGTGCCACGACATCACCAATGCGCCAGCCAACCACATCTTCCATTTTACCATCGACTCCCTGGCCGACACTGCTAATACGGTCTTCTGACTGGAACTGTCCACTCATCTCTGCTGGGCCACCGGGGATGGTTTTTTTAACAACAGTATAGTCACCGACAGTCTGTAATACGGCACCAATCCCTTCTAGTGAGAGACGCATGTTGATATTGAAATTTTCAGATGTGCGCGGTGAAAAATAGGCGGTATGGGGCTCAATGGTGATGAGATAGGCGTTAATAAAGGCTTCATAAACGTCTTCTGGCTTTACCTGTTTGCTGCGTGTCTTGATGCGTTTGTAGCGTTTATCGAGTCTCTTTTGGATTTCTTCATCGCTTTTTTTAGAGAGAATAAGGGTGAGAATGTCATTTTTAACACGTTTGCGCCAAATCTCATTTAGTGCCTTTTTATCTTTAGGCCATGATGATTCACTGCGGTCAAACTGGTATTGTTCATCGATAGTAAAGTCGAAAGCTTGTGTGAGGCGCTGCAATGCAAAATCAGCGCGTTCGATGCGTCGTTGGTTGTATTTCCGATAAATACTAAAGGCTGGTGAGAGGTTGCCGTCGCGAATGGCATCGTCAAGGATACTGCTATATAGGTTGAATTTTTCGATATCCTTTTGTGTAAAGATATTTCGGTTGGGATCCATGATATCGATATATTTGCTCAAGATAGCCTTCGATTGCGTATCATCTAGTTTGTTCTTTTTATAGTGGAACTGAGTGATGAATTTGGCCACAAGCACGGCTGAAAAGCTATGTTCTGGCGCAGGTGTGAGTGGCGCACTGACGACAGAAAACGGCAGTGTAGCGCAGGCGAGCAGAGTAATTAGCGTAATATTTCTTATCATTATTGTAGCTTCTTAAGTGATGTGGCCCATGAAATAGTTTTTTGTCGTTTTATATTTATCAACATCGGCCGGGAATCACGCTTTTGAACCGGCGGCGATTCATCACTTAATCTTATCGCAGATGCTATTAATTACAACAACATATTGTGACTATCAGTGGGTTTTCTTAAGATATCTATAGCAGTGTGCAAAGGGGGTATGCGGTGTAGACTAGGATGCCTGTTGAATTCGATGATTAATGTGGTTTACTAAGGAAAATCAGATGATGTGGTTAAGCGCTTAAAATAAGGTGCCGTGAGGTAAATAGCGCCATTGATCCGGTGGCAGTTTTGATAACGATACTCTTCCAATACGCAGCCGTAACATTGCATCTACCTTTAAGCCAACGCTTTGGCACATAAATTCGATCTGCCCAGGGCGCACATTTTTGAGTGCGAAACGGAGGCGGATCTCATTTTGCCAGCTAATTTTAGCGGCAGGCAGCTTCCAGCCATCCATTGTCATTGGACGGTTGAGCTTTGCTAATCCATTGGCTGCAATCTCACCGCTGACTTTAACCAGATACTCCTGTTCATTTTTATTGGCATCGTCAACAAGGCGGCGCACGACGCGCCCATCCTGAGAGTATACGATGAGTCCTGTTGCCCTTGCTTCAAGTGGGGAGGTTGCCTTAAGCCTAGCAAAGTGGCGTTTGAGTATTCGAATACCTGATTTGTCATCAGATGAGTGGCTTTCCGGGGTAATCAGTGGAAGCGCTGCTGTGGGCGCCTCTATTTCAAATTCCGTTGCCTGATGTAACAGGATTGTGACCGGTGGGCAAGGGGCAAGCGTAGCTTCAGGGTGGAGTTCAACGCGCTCGTTAAGTATCTTGAGCTGAGGTTGATCGATTATCTCACCATTAACCAGTACCCAGCCTCCTTCTATATAACGTTCGGCTTCACTGCGAGAGCAGCGAATCAGTTCGATTAAGCGTTTGGAGAGGCGTATTGGCTCTTTCATTACTGGGGCGTCATTTTAAAGTGTTGATGTTATCACAGTGCGGTAGGCTTAGTTTTTAGTGAAATCTAAAGTTTCATTTTATCACTGCCGATTGCAACAGTAGAGTGGTTGTCAGAAATCCCTTACGAAATATGTAGCGGCTTCTGATTGACTTTTTTATATGAGTTGCCTAGAAGGATGTTAGGGAATTAACCGTGATTAAATTGGCATTGGTCGTATTGACTGCCTCAGTGGCCGCTATCGTTGTCGCACTTTGATGGCTCTGATCAGCGTTACTCCTGCTGCTGTTTTCTAAAATAGTTGCGCGTAATTCGAAACACAATCGGGCTGAGTAGGAGCAGGGCGATTAAATTAGGGATCGCCATCAGGCCATTTAAAACATCGGCCAGCAACCAGATAATGGTCAATTGTCCTGTGGCCCCTAACGGAATGGCAATAAGCCACAGTATTCGGTAGGGCAGAATCACTTTTACCCCAAAGAGAAACTCAGCGCAGCGTTCGCCGTAGTAACTCCAGCCAAGAATGGTCGTGAAGGCGAAGATGATCAGGCCAAAGGTAACGATGTATTCTCCAATTCCCGGCAAAATCCCACCATAGGCACTTGCAGAAAGCGCGGCACCGGTTTTTCCCTCTGTCCATGCACCACTGAGGATGATGACAAGTGCTGTCATGGTGCAGATAACGATGGTGTCGATGAAGGTTCCCAGCATGGCGATCATCCCTTGTTGGACGGGGTTATCAGTTTTGGCTGCGGCATGAGCGATGGGTGCGCTACCGAGTCCTGCTTCATTAGAGAAGACACCACGTGCAACGCCAAAGCGGATGGCGGCAGAGACGGCAGCTCCTACAAATCCACCAGCGGCGGCGGTGCCGTTAAAGGCGGTGTCAAAGATTAGTGCAATCGCGGCGGGTACTTGGTCGATCAACATTCCAATCACAACTAGTGAGCCGAGGAGATAAGCACCGGCCATCATAGGTACTAGCTTAGCGGCAACGAGCGAGATGCGTTGGATGCCACCGAGGATCACGGCTCCTGCAAGGAGGCAGAGTACAATTCCGCACAGCCATGTGGGGACATTGAAGGTCTCTTCAAGCGCGCTTGCAACGGAGTTGGCCTGTACCATATTGCCGATACCGAAGGCTGCAATCATGCCGAAAAATGCAAAGGCGATTGCCAGCCAGCGCCATTTTTTTGTTAGGCCATTTTTGATGTAGTACATCGGCCCACCCACATAACGGCCGTGTTCATCAGTTTCACGGTAATGGACCGCGAGTACCGCCTCGCAGTATTTTGTGGCCATGCCAAAGAGTGCCGTGATCCACATCCAGAAGACTGCACCAGGGCCGCCGAGGGTGATGGCGGTCGCGACGCCGGCGATGTTCCCGGTACCGATGGTGGCAGAAAGTGCAGTCATCAAAGCTTGGAAAGGAGTGATATCACCTTTTTCATCAGAGTGACGGCCTCGCCATAATAGTTTAAATGCTGCAATGGTATGGCGCCATGGCATTGCGCGTAATCCTACCGTGAGGTAGATGCCAACACCGAGCAGCAGTGTTAATGTGAGCGGACCCCAGACGATGCCGCTGATATGATTTAATAGTGTGGAGAATGCTTCCATGTCACATTTTTAGTGTTTATGATCGATGATATCGATAGTCGCGAGGACTATAAAGACAGTCACGATTCCTGTGATGGGATTTGGCGCGTCAGATCATCCCGGCAAGCCGCATCTTTTTTATAGTAAGGCCCAGCCCTCTTTTGCTGCATTTTCACGCAGAGTAGGCAAACAAAAAGGGGAACATCGCAATGTCCCCCCTATATCAAATCTTGTTTCAGACGTAGTGTTGTCTGATTGAGATTTAAGCAGGTACCTGTGCAACAATCAATACAGCAATAGCCATGACGATGGGAATAGCCGCCAGCAGTGTCAGTACATCTTTGGTGTTGTATTTAAGTTGCTTATAGCGATCAACCATTTTGTAAATTCTCCATTCTCAGCGCTGAATAATGTTGAGTCTCGACTGTGACAGCAAATCTCGACTAAAGTACTGAGGCTAATTTCGCATGTATCGATTGAGAGGTCAATAGTGACAGAGCTCATTTATTCCCTGTTATTCATCAGTAATTAACGAGGCAACCAAGTCGTGTTCGTCAGCATCCGTGATGGTGACTTCAACAAAATCGCCTGGTTGCAGTTCTGATAGCTCAGGGATGTGGACGATGCCATCGACTTCTGGCGCATCCGCCTGTGAGCGCGCCACGATTCCCGTCTCATTGACTTCATCAACGATCACGGTCATCTCAGAGCCAATCAATTTTTGACGTTTGTTGGCACTGATCTCTGCCTGAAGCGCCATAAATTTTTCTAGTCGCTGCTGTTTAACCTCTTCTGGCACTGGATTAGGCAGGGCGTTGGCGGTAGCACCATCAACAGGGGAGTAGGCGAAGGCACCAACGCGGTCGAGTTGTGCCTCGTGCATAAAGTCGAGCAGATAGTTGAAATCAGATTCAGTCTCACCTGGAAAGCCAACCACAAAGGTGCTGCGTAATGTGATATCGGGGCAGATTGAGCGCCATTTGTGGATTCTTTCCAGTGTGTTTTCACTGTGTGCCGGTCGTTTCATCGCTTTCAAAATCGATGGGCTGGCGTGTTGGAATGGGATATCGAGGTAAGGGAGGATCTTACCTTCAGCCATCAATGGAATTACATCATCGACATGCGGGTAGGGGTAGACATAGTGCAGACGTACCCAGACATCGAGTTCACCGAGTGCCTCGACGAGTGGCAGAAACTGAGTCTTCATCGGGGTGCCGTTCCAGAAGTCTAATTTATAGCGGGTATCGACGCCGTAGGCGCTGGTGTCTTGCGAGATCACTAATAGCTCGCGTACACCGGCATTGACGAGATTTTCAGCCTCCTGCATGACTTCGCTGATGGATCGACTGACGAGATCTCCGCGTAGCGATGGAATGATGCAGAAGGTGCAGCGGTGGTTGCAGCCTTCAGATATTTTCAAATAGGCGTAATGTTTTGGGGTTAGTTTGATGCCCTGTGGGGGTACTAGGCTGGTGTAGGGGTCGTGTAGTGGTGGTAGGTGAGCGTGAACGGCCTCCATCACTTCGTGAGCGGCATGTGGGCCAGTAACGGCTAACACCTCAGGGAACTGTTCTTGAATGGTGTTTCCCTGAGCGCCAAGGCAACCGGTCACAATCACTTTGCCATTTTCATTGAGCGCTTCACCAATGGCATCGAGCGATTCTTCGATGGCGGCATCAATAAATCCGCAGGTATTGACAACAACCATGTCAGCATTATTGTAGCTTGGGCTGATTTCGTATCCTTCAGCGCGAAGGCGGGTGATGATCTGTTCTGAATCGACCAGTGCTTTGGGACAGCCGAGGCTAACAAAACCGATTTTTGCTGGGGTTTGGGTCATGAGGTCTCATATTGAAGTTGTTAAGGCAAATCTTAATATTTAGTGTGCTTTTAGCAAGGCTATTTTAACTCATGAGCGGGTTTTGAGGCTGGTTTTATTTTATTTAGCTTGAAGATTTTGTTCGATTGTTCTTTTTGCCCTCTTGCCAGAACATGAATCCCTATCTTTTTTGATAGGGGTTAGCTTTATGGTCTTTTTAAAAAATTAATAACCGAGCTAAATAGCCGTGAATGTCTGCCGATAATAAACATGTCGTCAGTATTAATGGATGTGAATGCGCTTAGATGTGCTTAATTTCAGGATGATGCGACGAGGCTGGTAGAGGCTGGTCACTTAAGGATTTAGCCAAAGGGATTGGCTTCAATGGAATGATGGTGATGGAGTGAGATGGATATCAATTATTGATGCAGGATTGCATGGCAAATGGAATTGAAGTTATCAGGTTATCCCCTAACTTGATGTCGCAAGGAGCACCGTTGCAGCAAGGATGCTGCGAAATATCCCCAAGATGTGTTAACAATCACCGTTCGTGGAGGCTGTAAAAACAATTGTGTAACTGCTCATTATCAGTAACCTAACGAAAGGTAAAATAATGAGTAATCAAATGAACCACAAAAAACT
>QIHH01000030.1 GCA_003230195.1 Gammaproteobacteria bacterium | reverse complement strand
GATGCGTTTCACGTTTCAGTACTGGAATTGCAGTGACATCAAGCATATTACGGTACGCAGTTTCAAATGAACGAACACCACGTTCACAAAAAATAATATTGTGATTACCACCCGCCGCAATGTATTCAGCAGACATCAGCCATTCAGAGATCGTCGCACACATACCACGTTTCAGAATCACCGGTACTTGCGTTCTACCCACCTCTTTCAATAGATCAAAGTTCTGCATGTTACGCGTACCGATCTGAATCACATCGACCTTATTTTCAAGGAAGGTATCGAGCATGCGCACATCCATCAGCTCAGTAACGATCGGCAGGTTATGCACACTCGCCGCATCACGGAACATGCTCAAACCATCTACGCCCACTCCCTGAAAAGAGTAAGGACTGGTACGCGGCTTAAATGCGCCGCCGCGCATTAAACGACAACCTGCGGCTGCAACACCTTCCGCCGCCGCGGCCATCTGCGATGGTGTCTCAACAGAGCAAGGCCCTGCAATCACCTGCACGGTATTACCACCAATAGGAATACCCGCCACATCAACAATGGTACTTGCCTCATGTGACTCACGCGCCACAATTTTATACGGCTTCATCACCCGCACCACTTTTTCAACGCCATGCAGTGCTTCCAGTGTTTCCTGATCCACCGCCTGCTCATCACCGATCGCACCGATGACAATCCGCTGAATCCCGCGTGATACATTTGAACTCAACCCCATCTGGGCCAGTTTTTCTTCTACTGCGCTTACCTGCTCATCCGCAGCTTTGGTACTCATGATAATGATCATGTTACTTTTCCTAGTTCTAAAATAATTTTAAATTTTCAGTCGCTATTCAGCTTATCTGAACAGCCACACGTTCATTGCCTACGTAACATACTACAGCACCGCATCGGGATACGAACCAAGCACCTTAACCATATAGCCCTCATTTTGCAGTCGCTGTAGTGATTGTTCAACGACAGGCTCCTGCACATGTCCTTCGATATCGATAAAAAAGACATAGTCCCACATACCTCGTCGTGACGGACGAGACTCAATACGCGTCATCGAGATATCACCATCAGCAAATATCTTTAACAATTTATGTAACGCACCCGGATTATTAACCGTCGAGACCAACAACGAGGTCTTATCCTTCCCACTCGGCTGCGCCAAATTATTACCAATCACCAAAAAGCGCGTGGTGTTATCCGGCTCATCTTCAATATTACTTGCTAATATCTCAAGCGCGTAAATTTCCGCCGCCTTCTCGCCTGCAACCGCCGCAGCGCCCTCATCTTCAGCCGCACATCTGGCTGCCTCCGCATTACTACTGACCACCGCATAATCAATACCCGGCAAATGCGCATCCAGCCAAGCGCGACACTGCGCATGCGCTTGGTAGTGTACATAAAGCTTTTTAATCGACTTTAAATCTTTCGAACAACTCATCAAATTATGATGAATACGCAGTTCAACCTCACCATAAATATTAAGCGGTGAGTTCATAAACATATCAAGCGTATGGTTGACAACTCCTTCGATTGAGTTCTCCACCGGTACCACGCCGTAGTGCGCACTGCCAGATTCAACCTCACGAAAGATATCATCAATCGCCACCACCGGCACTGTTGTTACTGAATTACCAAAATGCTTGGTTGCCGCCGCCTCGGTAAACGTCCCGCATGGCCCCAGAAATGCTATCTTCATCGGATACTGCAGCGCCAAGCAGGACGACATAATCTCACGAAAATGACGTGCCATAGTTTCATCATCCAACGGCCCTTCATTGCGCACCATCACCGCACGCAACACCTGCGCCTCACGCTCAGGGCGATAGTAGACCACTTCCGGACCATGGCCTTTTTGGCGGGCCACTTCCTCAGCACATTTAGCACGCTCTGTAATCAACGCTTGAATTTTTTCATCGATCTCATCGATGCGCACCCGCACTGCCTGTAGACCATCGGCATCTTTCATTTTATTCAATCCAGCCAATCACAAAATTCAGAGCGTTCGTACACACACCACACCATCAATCGCCCTGATTTTTTCAATCACATCCGTCGGAATATCACCTTCGACATCCGCCAGTGTATAGGCAATATCATCGCGGGACTTATTCAACAGGTCGATGATATTGAGATTAGCCTCAGCCATCGTGGTCGAAATCTGTCCCACCATGTTCGGCACGTTTGAATTAACAATCGCAATACGTGAGTCCCCAGCATTACCACTGCGCGGCATCACCACCTCAGGGAAATTCACCGAATTAACAATATTACCATTTTCTAAATAGTTGCGAATTTGATCCACCACCATCACCGCACAGTTATCTTCCGCCTCGCCAGTCGACGCGCCGATATGCGGCAAGGTGATCACCCGCTCATGGCGCTTCAATGTATTGCTAGCGTAATCACAGACATATGAGTAAAGCTTACCCGCCTCAATCGCATCACACACCGCCACGTCATCCACGATGCCATCACGCGAGAAATTCAACACCACCGCACCATCTTTCATCAATTTAATACGTTCAGCATTAATCATATGGGTAGTCGCTTCAATCAACGGTACATGAAACGACACATAATCGACCTGCGATAACAGCTCTTCAATGCTATGCGCCTGTGTTGCCTCAGCCGACAGGCGCCATGCACTGCGCACCGTGATACTTGGGTCGTAGCCAATCACATTCATCCCAAGTTTCAGCGCAGCGTTTGTCACCTGCACACCGATCGCACCCAGCCCCACCACACCGAGGGTACGCCCCGGCAGTTCAACACCCACATAGTTCTTTTTGCCTGCCTCCACCTGTTTGTGGATACTGGCATCATCACCTTCAAGGTTGCGTGCATAATCCCATGCCTGACAGATATTACGGCTCGCCAACAACATCCCTGCCAGCACCAGCTCTTTTACCGCATTGGCATTCGCACCCGGTGAATTAAACACCGCTACGCCGCGTTCAGTCATTGCTTCAAGCGGGATATTATTCACCCCGGCACCGGCACGCCCAATCGCCTTGAGCGAAGCCGACAGTTCCATGTCGTGCATTTTAGTGGAACGCACCAAAATCGCATCGGGTTCCGCCACCTCATCATCCACCGTATATTGTCCTAACGGCAAACGTTTCAAACCAAGGTCAGAAATATTATTAAGCGTCTGGATTTTATACATGGCAGCGATCTATCCGTTTCGTTTTTCGAAATCAGCCATAAAGCTGATCAGCGCATCAACACCTGCTTCCGGCATCGCATTATAGATGCTGGCACGCATCCCGCCCACAGAACGGTGGCCCTTCAACGTCATCAGTCCAGCCTCTTTTGCACCGTTCAGAAATGCGGCATCGAGTTCAGCGTCGGCCAGCGTAAACGGAATATTCATGCGCGAACGACATTTGAGGTCAATTGGATTGGCGTAAAAGCCAGAGTCATCAATCGCTGCGTAAAGTTTCTTCGCTTTACGTGCATTGGTTTCAGCCATCGCCGTGAGCCCGCCATTTTTCTTCAACCACGCGAAGACCAGCCCCGCTAGGTACCAGCCGTAGGTAGGTGGTGTGTTGTACATTGAATCGTTGTCCGCCATGATTTTGTAATCACACATCGCAGGCATGCCCGGCACGGTTTCACCAATCAAATCTTCACGTATAATCACAACCGTCAACCCGGCTGGACCAATGTTCTTCTGCGCACCAGCGTAGATCACACCAAATTTAGAGACATCAACCTGACGCGATAGAATAGTCGATGACATATCCGCCACTAACGGCACATCGCCGGTCTCTGGTGTCCAGTGAAATTCCAGCCCACCTATCGTTTCATTGGGCGTGTAATGCACATAGGCGGCATCGCTGTTCAGGTTCCATTCTGATTGCAGTGGCAATACACTAAAGTTGCTCGCCTCGGCACTCGCCGCCACATTCACATCACAAAGACGTTTGCCCTCAGCAATCGCCTTTTTCGACCATTGCCCGCTGTAGATATAATCCGCGCCCTTTTTACCACGCAACAGATTAATAGGCACATTGGCAAACTGCGCACTCGCGCCACCTTGCAGAAACAGCACTTTATAATTATCAGGAATCGCCATTAGCTCACGTAGGTCAGCCTCTGCCTGTGCCGCAATCGATATAAAATCTTTGCCACGATGGCTCATTTCCATCACGGACATACCGGCACCCGGCCAGTCAGTCATCTCTTCCTGCGCCTGCTTCAGTACCGTCTCAGGCAGACAGGCTGGTCCCGCACTAAAATTATAAATAGGTGCCATTTACGATTCCTTCAAAATAATATCTTATAAAATCAATTGATTACAAGAAACTTCTAATCTTTATCTGGAGTTTTAGGTGTATTATCTACCGACACACTATCCGCTGACGGTTCTGGCGCATCATCAACAGTACCTTCTGTATCACCTGCTGCCCCAGCATCCACATCGCCTTCAACATCATCCGCTGAAAGGTTTGCGATACGATCTAACCCGACCAAAAGCTCATCATCACTCAAACGAATTAGACGCACGCCCTGAGTGTTACGCCCCTGAACCGAGACCTCGTTTACTCGAGTTCTAACCAGCGTGCCGCCGTTGGTGATCAACATCAGCTCATCATCATCATGCACCAGATCGGCACCCACCACATTGCCGTTACGCGACGAGGTCTGGATCGAGATCACACCCTGGCCGCCGCGGCCATGCACCGGGTAATCACTCATCGCGGTACGCTTGCCGTAACCCTTTTCGGTCACGGTCAATACATCACCATCATCTACCACAATAAGTGAAATCGCAGTCTGATCTGGCCCGAGCTTAACGCCACGCACCCCGCGTGCTGTACGGCCCATCGGACGCACCGTATCTTCATTGAAACGAATCGCCTTACCGGCACTGGTCATCAACATCACATCTTTTGAACCATCAGTAATGTCGACCCCGATCAGGCGGTCATCATCACGCAGTTCAAGCGCAATAATCCCGTTTGAACGTGGCCGCGAGAAATCCGCCAGCGGTGTTTTTTTAACCACACCACTGCTGGTCGCCATCAAAATATATTTATCAGCATCATACTCACGCACCGACAGTACTGCATTGATACGCTCGCCCTCTTCCAGCGGCAGCAGGTTAATAATCGGCTTACCACGCGCAGTACGGCTCGCCTGCGGCAACTCATATACTTTTTTCCAATAGACCTTACCGCGGCTAGAAAAGCACAGAATGGTGTCGTGGGTATTGGTCACGACCAGCTTGTCGATGAAATCTTCGTCCTTCATATTGGTCGCCGACTTACCACGGCCACCACGCTTCTGCGCCTGATAAGTATCAAGCGACTGCGCCTTCACGTAACCACCATGTGAAAGCGTGACCACCACATCTTCTTCAGTGATTAAATCTTCCAGTGATAGATCGAGTGAAGAAGCGAGAATTTCTGTACGACGCTCATCACCATATTGATCACGGATCGCTGTCAGCTCTTCCCGGATCACTTCCATGAGGTGATCCGGATTAGTTAGAATCTCAAGTAACCCTGCAATAACATCTAGTATCTCTTTGTATTCTTTAATTATTTTATCTTGTTCAAGTCCTGTTAGGCGATGTAAACGTAGATCAAGAATCGCCTGAGCCTGAGTCGGTGAAAGACGGTAACCCGCTTCACCCAAACCATACTCAATAGCCAGCTTTTCAGGACGAGCAGTTGCATCGGCACGATCCAGCATGTCGCTAACAGCACCCGCACGCCATGCCTTCGACACCAACTGAAGCTTCGCCTCAGCAGGATTCTGCGCCGCCTTAATCAGTGCGATCACTTCATCAATATTAGAGAGCGCTACCGCAAGCCCTTCAAGGTTATGGGCACGATCACGTGCCTTACGCAATTCAAATACGGTACGACGTGTTACCACTTCACGGCGGTGACGTACAAACGCCTCCAGAATCTGTTTCAGGTTAAGCAGTTTCGGCTGACCGTCTATCAGCGCCACCATGTTGATGCCAAAAACATTCTGCATCTGGGTGTGTTTATAGAGATTATTCAGCACCACTTCGGTCACTTCGCCGCGCTTTAGCTCAATCACCATACGCATACCATCTTTATCAGATTCATCACGTAACTCACTGATACCTTCAAGTTTTTTCTCTCGGACCAGCTGTGCAATCTTCTCTAATAGATTCGCTTTATTAACCTGATACGGCAACTCGGTCACAACAATACGTTCACGATCATTATGTTTACCGTAAGGCTCAAAGTGACTGCGTGCACGAATATGGATACGCCCACGACCGGTGTAATAGGCCTCCTGAATACCGCGCACGCCATTAATAATGGCAGCGGTTGGAAAGTCTGGCCCAGGAATAAAATCGAGCAGACGCGCAATGCCAATTTCAGGATCATCGATCACCGCCAGACAAGCGTTAATCACTTCGGTCAAATTATGTGGTGGAATATTGGTCGCTAAACCAACCGCAATACCCGCCGAACCATTAACCAGCAGGTTTGGAATTCGAGCAGGGAAGACAACCGGTTCTTTTTCAGATTCATCATAGTTAGCGACGAAATCAACCGTCTCTTTTTCAAGATCAGCAATCATTTCGTGCGCAATTTTAGACATACGCACTTCGGTGTAACGCATCGCTGCCGGTGAATCACCATCGACAGAACCAAAGTTACCCTGGCCATCGACCAGCATGTAACGCAGTGAAAATGGCTGCGCCATACGCACAATGGTATCGTAAACAGCGGAATCACCATGCGGATGGTATTTACCAATCACGTCACCGACAACACGCGCCGACTTCTTATAAGGTTTATTCCAGTCATTATTAAGGCCATGCATCGCATATAACACGCGACGATGAACCGGCTTCAGACCGTCTCGTACATCCGGCAAAGCACGCCCTACGATTACGCTCATCGCGTATTCCATGTAGGAGCGCTTCATCTCCTCCTCAATATTGGTGGAGAGTATCTCTTTAGCGATTTCACTCATCGGGGAATTAATCAGTCCTGTCTAAATGGCACATTAAACGTCTGATATCTCCAGCATCTATGTTTTCGATAACCAGCGAGCACCAATTTCTTACACTGCTCTAATGGGTATCCCCCACCTCATAACAATCAATATGCAGACTCTTGTAGCAAGCGGAAAATAGTACCATAAACCACACCACACCACACCCTAATATAGTGTAATAGCGCTAGGGCAATCGCAATACACCTAGTCTGGCGACATGCTGTTTAGACTAGCATGTCACCTGCACTACATTGTAGAACTAGTCTTGTCCAATATGAAATGAGTCTGAAACCAAGTAGAATTCGTGCATGATGACAAAATAATGGTCATCACGAGGCTAGAAGAGCTAAAAACCACAAACCAATTGCAAGGATTTCTTTCAAGCACTCAATGTGTTGTTTTTTCAATTATCAGTGAGAAAAATATTCGCCTAGCTAGTGACATTGGCACTATGAGACACCCTTAAAATAGCTCTGCGAGCGAGCCTACAATACCTATAGTGAGACGGGGTATGCGACACATCCTCCTAGTTCGGTTAGCCATCGTTACAAACTCTACAAATACGACCTACACTCTACAACACAACACCGTCACGTTGGGAAGATTAAAGCTAAGCACAGCACCATAGGTGAACATCTATGCTCTTGTTCCAATAACGAGCCCAGCCATATTCGCATTGATACTATACATTAAGGGGATTTAGACAAACCCAAAGGGGCCTGCCGTTAATGATCAGTTGCATAGCAAAAAGAAGATTAAAGTTAAGAAAACATACACCGATATGAATAAAGAGAAATGTTTAACAACCAACTTTTATATTAGTTGTTCTTACACATTTATATTTAGCACTGAAAACCTAACATCTGGGGAATTATTTTTATGGCATCCGAACAAGAACTAGTGAAGCATCTTACAGACATGGCCAATGATATTGGAGGTTTTATTGCAGCGTCGGTGGTGGATTTAGACTCCGGTA
>QIHH01000035.1 GCA_003230195.1 Gammaproteobacteria bacterium | reverse complement strand
ATATCGGCTTCACCTCAACTAAAACCTATGACCTTGAGGTGTGGTTGCCGGGGCAGCAGCAGTATCGTGAGATCTCGTCATGTAGTAATTTTGAATCATTTCAGGCGCGACGGATGCAGGCACGTTGGCGTAACCCTGAAACTAAAAAGCCAGAGTTGGTGCATACCGTCAATGGCTCGGGTTTAGCGGTGGGACGTACGCTGGTCGCACTGCTTGAAAATTATCAGGACGTCGAAGGTAAGATTCATATTCCTGAGGTGCTACACCCCTATATGGGTGGCGTAACGGTCATTGAATAACACAGTTGTCGTCACCCCGGCGAAGGCCGGGGCCCAGTGTTTGGCGTTTGATTAATCTTTTCTGGGTTCCGGCCTACGCCGGAATGACGGACTTATTGTGTCGCTCCGCGACGCCCTACATTTATTAGGTGCCCCAATGGACTATTTTCCAATTTTTCTTGATATCAAAAAACGACCAGTATTGATCGTTGGCGGTGGTGAAATCGCTGCACGTAAAGTTGTGCTGCTGCTGCGTGCACAAGCGCATATCACCATCGTTGCACCGAAGCTGAGTGATGGATTGGCAGCGCTATTGGTACAAGGCGAGATCGCTTATCGTGCGGGTGACTTTAAAGATGATGATCTGAACGGTTGTGCGCTGGTGGTGGCGGCTACCGATGATGCGCTGGTCAACCGTGCTGTTTTTGATGCGGCTGAAAAAAGAAATCTGCCGGTGAACGTGGTGGACTGCCCTGAACTGTGTCGTTTTATCTTTCCTTCGATTGTTGATCGTAGCCCGGTGACGGTCGCTGTTTCGACCAGTGGTACCTCGCCGGTACTCGCACGCTTGCTACGCGCGCATCTGGAAACGATGATTCCCGCAAGCTATGGTCGACTCGCGACACTATTAGCAACCTTCCGCGATAGCGCTAAGGCGCGCTTTCCCGCGATGAAACAACGCCGCCATTTTTGGGAACGTATTCTGCAGGGGCCAGCAACCGAGATGGTCTTTTCTGGGCGTGAACAGGATGCCACGCAGTTGATACAGAATGCGCTTGATCACGGTGAAACGGATGCCGAAAAAAGGGGAGAGGTTGCCCTGATTGGTGCTGGGCCGGGTGACCCTGACCTACTCACTTTTCGTGCGCTACGTCTGATGCAACAGGCCGATGTGGTGTTGTATGATCGCCTGGTTTCGAAAGAGGTGCTTGATCTGGTGCGTCGTGAGGCGGATCAAATCTATGTGGGTAAAAAGCGTGACTATCATGCGGTTCGCCAGCAAGAGATTAACCAGACCCTAGCAGATCTTGCAAAAGAAGGTAAGCGAGTGGTGCGCCTGAAGGGGGGAGACCCCTTTATCTTTGGCCGCGGTGGCGAAGAGATTGCGACGCTAGCTGAGCAAGGCGTGCCATTTCAAGTCGTGCCAGGAATTACCGCTGCCAGTGGTTGTGCCAGCTATGCCGGTATTCCGTTAACCCATCGTGACTATGCACAGTCGGTTCGTTTTGTGACCGGACAACTAAAAGATGGCACGATTAATTTAGACTGGTGCAGCCTTGCGCAGCCACAGCAGACCATTGTGATTTATATGGGATTGAAGGGGCTGCCTGTTATCTGTGAGCAGTTAATCAAACATGGCGCTGATGATGCTTTGCCGGTTGCGTTAATACAACAAGGCACGACAGTACATCAGCAAGTGATGACTGCAACACTATCAACATTGTCTGGTGTGATTAAAGGCCAAGAGGTACATGCACCTACGTTATTGATCATTGGTGAAGTGGTTTCGCTGCATGAGAAACTGGCTTGGTTTAACCCTGTCGACTCGTCATCCCGGCATGCTTTTGGCCGGGATCCAGAGCGTTTATAAGATATGACATTCGCCCCAAAACACGCCGGAATGGTGGGGGCATTTAAGAGAAGAGCCATTTAGGCCCGAGTCTACAATCAACTCACGCCTCACCTTATGGGACGTGAACCATCTCATCGGATTGAGATAGCATCCAGATCAGCGTGATGCCTAATGCTCGGTACTGTTTTGTTGAGACCAGTGGACTCTCTTCAAATGCACTATTTTTAAGGGTATCAAAGCGCGCGAATGCACCGAATTGGAGTTTATCGGTGAGATATTTTCTGATTGTAAACGTGGTACGCGCACCACTGTAGCCACCGGTTGCATTATATTCACTACGGGCAGTTGTGACATACGCGGGGTTAACTTCATAAAAATAGTTGTGGTAATCGCGGTTAGCATAGAGTGGGCCGATAGAGATGCTGGTCTTCCAGTCATCAGGTTTGAGGCTTTTAGCAGTGTATTCAAGAAAGGGAGAAAAAGTCCAGCCGCGATGTTTAAAGAGTCCATCTCCACCGATAGAATGTGCGGAGCGTACAGGCAACTTAAGCCATAGTGATTGACGCTTGTGGCTTGGTTGCCACAGATTGAATTCAAGTGAGGGGCCGAGTTCAATAGTTGTGTCGAGGTCTGGCATTCCTGCGCGAGGGCCACTTCCATTGCTTGAGACGGGAATACCCGCTGCTAAACTAATATCAAGTTTCACTTTGTCGGTTTTAAATAGTTGTCCCTGGATGCCACCCTGGCCAATGTTGAGGCGTTCGCTGCGATAGGTGATGTATGGGTATGGGAGCGCATAATTACGATAAATATCTGAACCACGATAGTCGGGAAGGTTTAATACGCCTAGTCCTATTCCTAGCTCCCAGCGCGGCAGTTGCTGGCCATAAGCGCTAGGCGCTATGGTAGCGAGAAATAGTGTTGCAGCGATAAGGTGCTTATAAGTCATAAAAATTTACTCTTGGAAAAATTTACGCTTGGGTTGAGCCCGCAACGTTATGTATGATGTTGTTATGTCATTGGTGTCGTAATCATAACATGAGAGAATTTCCTTGAAGGAGTGAGTAATGAGTGAATGTTTATTTTGCAAAATGGTCAGTGGAGAGATTGCACCGGATAAGGTGTACGAAGATGATGATGTGTTGGCTTTTCGTGACATTAGCCCTCAGGCACCGCACCATCTGCTGGTCATTCCCAAAGAACATATAGCAACATTAAATGACCTTGAAGCGCGGCATGCATCACTGTTGGGGAAGATGTATTTAGCAGTAAAAGCGATTGCTAAGCAGGAAGGGGTTTCTGAGAGTGGCTACCGTACTGTGATGAACTGTAACAGCGATGGCGGGCAGACAGTCTATCACATTCATCTTCATATGCTGGCGGGGCGTGGTATGCAGTGGCCACCAGGGTAGTTTGGTAGCGGCTATGGACGTGGTACAGGAAGCGTAGTTGGCGCGACTCGTTTTTGCTAACCGCTGGGCGGCATTAGCAACGTTTAATGGTGGAATACCACTTTCATCCAGCAGCAATGTTGTGGTGAGTTGGCGCTGAGAATAGCGTTTTCTCTTAGGTGATTTTTTGTTGTGGCTTGCCTATATAGTGCCCTTGTGCATAGTCGATGCCGAGTTTTTTGAGCAGTGCCATGGTGTCCTCATCTAGCACATATTCTGCAATGGTGAATTTTCCGACTGTTTTCGCAATCTGAATCATTGACTGTACCATTGCCTGGTCAGTTTTATCATTGGTCATATTTTCAATGAAGTTACCATCAATCTTGATGTAATGAATGGGCAAATGCTTTAAGTAGTTAAAAGAGCTGAAGCCAGAGCCAAAATCATCCAGCGCAAATTCGCAGCCGAGTGCGATCAGTTTTTTGATCAACAGATTGGCCTCAGCAATATGTTGTACCGCGACCTGCTCGGTGACTTCAAAGATTAGTGCATCGGGTGGAATATTGTATCGCTCAATATTATCCTGAACGATTTTAACCAGATTGATCTCTTCAAAGACGTGGCCTGACAGGTTGATTGCAAACTTAATCGTTGGGTTAGTTTGGCGTTGAATCGAAAGTGCTTTAAGGGCGTGCTGGATCACCCAGTGGTCTATGTCTACCATCAAGCCAAAACGCTGTGCAGCAGGCAGGAATGCTGATGGTGGAATGAGTTTGTCACCTTCACCAGGCATGCGTAGCAGCGCCTCATAAATATCTGTATTGCCGGTGTGCATATTGATGATGGGTTGGTATTCTAGAATAAACAGGTCTTCTTTGAGAGCTGTTTCGATACGGCGAGACCAGCCGATATCTTCTTCCATTTTCCCCGTTTCATTTTTAAGTTTTTCGTAGAAGTAAAAACGATTACGGCCGCCTCTTTTGGCTTCATGGCAGGCAAGGTCCGCCTGTGATAGAAATTCATCAGGGGTATAGAGATCGGAGTCGATCATGGTAATGCCGATACTACAGGTGACCTGAAAATGTTGATTGTTGTCGATGAAAATTAATTGCTCATTCATGGTGGTGATGAGTTTATTGGCCAGTTGAATGACTTTTGCCTGAGTGGTGCTTTCGATCAGGATGGTGAACTCGTCACCACCGAAACGACATAGTATGTCGCATTCTCTCAGTCTATGTCTAAACCAGCGAGCGGCTTGCACCAGCATGCGATCCCCTGCTTCATGCCCAAGCGTGTCATTAACGTATTTAAAATGATCCAAGTCAATAAAGAGCAGTGCACTAGTGCTGTCTGTTGCGGCTAGTTGTTCTAGCTTTTCTGAGAAAAAGTTACGGTTATAAAGCCCCGTTAGCGAGTCATGGTTGGCTAGCCGTAGTAGTGTGGCATCACGCTCACGCAGTGCAGTGATGGTGGTGTTTAGCGCATGACTGATGGCATTTATTTCACGATGTTTAGAAGGTTGTACGTATATGTCAGTATTACCTTCCGCCAGGCTCCTGAGCGGTTTATTAAGTAGTTCAAGTGGTTTTACTGCGCGCTTAATCGTCTGTTTACTAATCGCCAAGATGATCAGGAATATTACCAAGATGGCAAGGCTGCCGCTAATGAGGTTGCTGATAAACTGTTTCTCATAGGGGCTGAAATCAAGGCCTAGCTCAACATAGCCAGCAATCGTAATATTATCTACTGTTGCATCTGCGAGACTAAAGTCTAGCAGGCCATCATCCGGAATGGATTCGACCCAGATTGGTGTGTAGGTTTTAACGTATGGAGAGTCATCTAGTTCCTGCTCAATAATCTGGGGTTTTTCGACGGACTGGGTATTATTAAGTTGTGCGATTTTTGTGCTATTGAGTGTTAGGTGCTGACTGACATTTTCTTTGCCTTCAGTAAATATTAATTTCCCAGATTGTGAGTAGTAGTTAACATAAGCAATTTCAGGGAACTTATTAATATAATCCTCGATATGAATAAAGCGGTCAGGTTTTGTATCATTTTCATAAAGTGGCGTCCCTAGTTCATTGAGTTCCTGTGTCCAGCGTGCGGCCCATGTTTCGAGGTTGTTTTTAACGATCCAGTCAGTCATTAGCCATAGGCATGAAGCGGCCGCCAAATAGACGATAATGGCGTAGGTGATATGAATTATCATGATGTCGCCGACTAAACTTCGCTTTTTATTTTTAATGCTCATTATTTTACTATTATATGCTTTGACGGTTGTTTTTATTGATAATGGCGTCAATGCTTTTATTCAGAGGCTCTGTTGGTGATACTAGGAATAGTGGTTGTGTGTATTGTATTGAGTGTCACATTAACTCTTGGAGGTGGCCACCTTTTGAGGTTTTCTGGCATTTTTTCTGTTGGAATAATCAGGTTTAAGCGTTTTGTTGTCTGAGTGTTGATAAAACTAAGTGCCTGATCAAGCGCTTCGACATCACGCCCTGGAATGGTCTGGTCAGGGTTGATCGAGAGTAGGCGAGTGACAACTTTCTGCGCGACATCATCGTCAACTTGAGAGCTCGATATGACAGCGCCAGCCTGTAGCAGCAGACCGTTAATGGTGAACAGTGGTGTGGTATGTTTTGTGCTGTAATTGACGATACTACGCAGGGTGCGCTTACTTAAAATTCTGTTGTCAGGTAACAGCCAGAATGCATCAACTAGAGGTGTTAGACGTCGAAACTCCCCCCACATTTCTTTGTCATTATTGACGGTGTGATTGATGAGTGTGATGCCATAGGTGGCGGCAGTTTCCAGCGCACTATCAATGAGAGGTTGTTTACTTTTACCCGTGATGAAACCCACCGTTTTAAGTTGTGGAAAAATAGTTTTCCATGCCTGAAATTGTTGCTTGAGCGAGGGTATAAGGCTAACCCCTTTTGTGTACTCATTGACTAAATTATGATCCTGGTAATTGTATACCTGACAAAAGATCATCGGGGTGCCTGAGAGGCTGGACGCCGCTTTTGCTGCCTCTAGCCCAATAGCGACAACTTGCAGGTGTTGAGCCTCTTTTATTTGCCCGATAATATCAGTGGTGCTTTGCTGGTAGAGGTAAAAAGGTGTGACGCTACCCTTTTTGTCAGTGATTAGTGCTTCTATTTTATGATAAATAATATGGTGGTTCTCAATGTCTCGACTGATAATAATCGCAACATCGAGTGGTTTGAATGTTTCAACCTTTATAGCGGGTATTTGGGGTATTGGTGGGGGTATTTGAGGTGGTTTAACGGGTGCTATCTCTGCTTCTTCAGCGAGGGGCGTGATGATGATTGCTTCTGGGGGTGGGCTCTCTAATGGCTTTTCAAGTGTACTACATGCCCCAAGCATCATGCTGATGAATAGCAGTGTTGAGTAAAGCCTCATTGTACAAAGAGTGCTTTTGGACTGAGGTTGATGGGTTTTCACTAGCAGGGCGTTGTTTAAATTAGCGTATAAAATTAAGTTCTGTATCTGTATGTACTTATCTTACACTGAAAAAATGTGTTGTGGGGGCTTTGTCACGTCTGATTTGTAGGTGCATTTCAAAAATATTTTATGGTTGTTTTTTTACTGTTTTTGTGGGTCTTGAAGTGGCAGTTTGCGGGTGTTGGCGATGGCTTTGCGTATCGGTAAACTTGATTGGAGCTGTTTGATGCATTTTTCAGCCGTGGCGCGATAGGCGGTAAGTTTGCCGCCATAGATAGTGAGTAGGCGTGGAGCCTTATCACGATCAGTCTGTAGTCGCGTTTCACGTGGGTGAGAAAATGGACTATTACTATGGTCTGCCGCGTGCGGCAAGACGCGTAGCCCTGAAAATGCGCTGCATATAGGGTTTGTCTGCAGGTTGCGGTACTCAGGGAAGTAGCTGGCCATCGTTTTCATCAGGTAACGCGCTTCAGCTTCGAGAGGCGCAGTCGTGCCAGGGTCTGCAGTGGCATCAAAGGTTGTTTCGGTGGTACCGACCAATGTCTTTCCCTGCCATGGCATAGCGAACACGGCGCGCCGGTCAGTGGGGGCTTCCATGTAATAGATACCCTTGGTGAGTGTTCCGTTGATTAGAATGTGGGTCCCTTGTACCCAATCAATCGCGTGAGGTGGTTGTGGTGGGGTGATCTTTGCAAGGACGTGATTGGCCCATGGGCCTGCTGCATTTATAACGCAACGTGCCTCGCAGGTGAGGGTATCACCATTTTTTTGATATTGAATCACTGCGCCGTTATGGTTGAGTTGAGCGGCGCTGAACTGGGCATTTGTTTCAAGTTCGGCGCCGAGTGATTGTGCTGAGTGCATTACCGCACGCGTGAGCGCGGCGTCATCGGTCTGTGCATCGTAGTAGCGAAAGACAGCTTCAAGCCCAATGGTGTCGAGACCATCCAGATCATTCCATTTATCTTTGCTTAACGTGCAAAAAAGGCTTGCGCGCTTAAAGCCGCCAAGCAGTGAATAAAGCATAAGGCCACTGCGAATAAACCAGGGACGGCGACTGGTATCCTTGTAAACCGGGATATGAAATGGCTGCAGTTTTACAAGCGAAGGGGCATTTTTTAATAGCAAGGCACGTTCGCGTAAGCATTCACGTACCAGTGAAAATTGCATCCCTTCAAGATAGCGCAGGCCACCGTGGATGAGTTTGCTGGAACGACTAGAGGTACCGCTGGCAAGTGTTTTCTGTTCAAGCAGTAGTACTGAATGCCCTGCGGCAGTGGCTGCCTGCGCAACGCCCGCGCCATGAATGCCACCACCGATAACGATAACGTCGTAATATTTATT
>QIHH01000063.1 GCA_003230195.1 Gammaproteobacteria bacterium | reverse complement strand
TATCGCATGAAATGGGCATTACAATACCGGGAAACCACTGTTGTTCACTGGCATTATCGATGAGTTTATGTGCCAGTAATGGTACTCCAGTTGCTTTGTTAGCATGGCCTGCAATACCAAGGTTTAACCATGCACAGGAAGTTGCGCCAGGTGTGCTTGCGGCAAGATAGGTGGTGGCAGTCGCGGCGGCTAATTTACCGATACCACTGACGATCAATTGCATCTCATCACTCTGGTAACAGCGAAATGCATGGTGTCGTGCATTGCCTTGCAGCTTATAATATTCAATCAGTGGGCGAGCTTCGCACTGTAGTGCGATGATGATATTAATCATAGCGCAGTTCTTTTATTGGTTCTGGCATTTGCTTGTATGGGCAAGTGCAGTGCCGCTAGCACTGTTATTCTGTGGTGACTTCGTTCACAATTAGAACCACAATGTGTCAGTATAATCATAAGGGCTAGTGCATTATCATGGGTAGAAAGACAATTCCAATTGTTCCGGCTGATGTGACGCCGGAGACTAAGTGTAGCTATTGTACCAATTCAAAGTGCTGTACGTATATTACACAGCAGGTGGATACGCCGCGCTCTAAACAGGATTTCGATCATCTATTGTGGCAGCTGGCGCACCGTGATGTGCAACTTTATAAAGATGAAGATGGCTGGTTTTTATTGATCAATAATATTTGTATGCACCTTGGAAAGGGTGGGGTTTGTGGTATCTATGATACGCGCCCACAAGTCTGTCGTGAATATAGCAATGATTATTGTGAATTGGATGAGTCAGCAGAGAATGGCTTCGAGCTATTTTTTGATGGCTATAGTGCATTATTGAAGTACTGTGAAAAGCGTTATAAGCGCTGGGGGAAATAGTTTAGCTACTTTCCCCTAGTGGTGTGATGTCGAGGAAGCTCTCAATGGCTTCGAACTCGCCGTGGTCACAGGGAGGTTGTTTGCTATCGGGGTTTTTGATCGCAAGCAGGTGGGCAATCCCAAAGGTTCTTGCAGAGCGTAGCACGGTGGTGTTGTCATCAATCAATAATGATGACTCTGCTTTGAATGGTAGCTGTTTTTGCAGTTTTAGCCAGAATATTGGGTCTTCTTTGGGTAGGCCAATACTGTGTGAGGAGATCACTGCATCAAGGTATTCGCCAATACTGGTGTGTTTCATTTTTAGTGCTAGGCTATTTTGATGGGCATTGGTGACCAGCGCGATATGTTTGCCTGAACGACGCATTGCCCTGAGAAAGTCGATCACATGTGGGTGTACTGCTATTAAGTGTCTGACCTCTTCTTTTAGAAAAACAATGTCCATCTCTAGTTCTTCTGCCCAGTAGTCGAGGCAGTACCACTGCATTGTGCCTTCGACCTTTTCAAAACGAGAGAGCAGGCTGGACTTTGCCTCGCTGAGCTTGAGGCTATGCTTTTCAGCGTAACGCGTGGGTAGATGTTCACGCCAGAAATAGTTATCGAAATGGAGGTCAAGTAGTGTACCGTCCATATCTAACAGCACGTTTTGTATGTCATTCCAATTGACCATTTTTGATGCTCTAGTAGGGTTGATATCAAGAAAAGTAGTGGTATTGTGGTACTCAATCGTGGCTATGATAAAGGATTGGTGATGCCCAAAAAACCACAAATATTAAATGTTAACACAGTGGCAGAAACACGCCTATTTAAGGTGGAGACGCTGGATCTAGAGTTTTCTAATGGTGTTATTGTACAGTACGAGCGCCTTAAGACGAGTTCGTATGGCGCAGTATTGGCGGTGCCCATGCTTGATGGTGAAACGGTATTGTTGATACGCGAATATGCGGCAGGGGTAGATCGTTATGAGCTTGCACTGCCAAAGGGGCGAATTGAGGCCGGTGAAGATGTACTGGATGCTGCAAATCGAGAGATGATGGAAGAGGTGGGCTATGGGGCAAGGCAGTTAACGTTGTTAAAGGCGCTGACCTCTGCGCCTGGATATTCCAGTCAGCAGACGTATGTTGTTTTGGCTGAGATGCTATATGAACAACGATTGCCTGGCGACGAGCCGGAGGTGATAGAAGTCGTGCCGTGGCAAATTTCAAAGCTAGATGAGTTGTTTCGGCAAGGTGATTGTACAGAGGCACGTAGTATTGCAGCGCTTTATATGGTGAGGGATCTGTTGGCTAAAAGAGGACGCTCCTAAGCCTTGTATTTCTTGACCTGTAAGTGAGCATCTACCGCAAGCGTATGCGGTAGATTAGGACATTAATCTTAGTCAGGGCCAGTAAAGCAGAGTAATTTTGTGCTGATTATTGACTCTATGCTCTAGTGTTTTTCCTAACAGAGTGGAAAAACACTTACTTTATGCTTAATTTATAAATACTGCGAAGGTTTTTAATCACTTCGGTGATGATAGGACTGGCAATGCTGTAATAAACATGTTGGTTCCTTCGTTCATTAGTGACGACACCTGACATCCGTAGTTTTGCTAGATGCTGTGAAAGGTTGGGTTGAGATACCCAATAGTTCGGTGACGTTTCTGGGGCCTTTAGTTAACTCGCAAAGTACTGCCAATCTTAAAGGATGAGAGATTGAGCGCAGGTTATGCGAAGCCGTGATGTAGCGTTTATTTTCGTTTCGTTTTTCCATGTAATTCAGTATATATTAATATGCTGAATATGCCAATGAAAGTTGTAAGAAATTGTAGGAAATTTACCTAGTAAATATGCCTAGATTTTTCAGTAATTGTAAGACTATAGCTGATTTTTCGCCTATAAAGTAACAGGATGGCGATGAATAGCAATACACCGAGTTCGGGAGTCGCGGTGTTTCCACCACCGCTGTTTAGCTTGAGCATTGTGGAGCTGCCTCCGCCGTTTGCATTGACTTTGGTGGTTTGTAGCATGGTGTTATTTGTTAGTTCTGGGTCATTGCCGACAGAGTCAATGATGGTCGCATAAGCACTAAAAGTGCCTTCACGGGACGCTTGAACGGAGATAGCGATATTCGTGGAGATGTTGATTGCAAGTGTACCAACATTACAGGTGACAATGCCGCCATTATGAGAGCAGTTTGATGGCGCCGAAATGAACAGTGTAGCGCTAGGTAGGGTGACTGTAACAATGGTATTTTGTGCGATATTAGGGCCATTATTATTCGTCGCAGTAATGTTATAAGTAATAGTGTTACCAACAACAACTGGGTCTTCGGCCTCAACGATGTTGATTAAAAGGTCTGCGATAGGTGGAGGCGAAGAGGGTAGTGGGTTTACCTGAGTGAGTTCGCTATCAGTGGCGGGCATGCTGGTTTCATTGCTGGTTACTGAAGAATTTACTGTATAAGTGCCAAGGAGCTCAGCTCTGGCAACGAGCGTTATTATTTTGAAACCGACAGTAACTGATTCGAGGTCGCAAGTGACAGTCTCGGCTCCGGAGCAATAGGGTGGTGATGCCCCACTGGCTGAGCTAAGTGACATACCCGGTGGAAAAGTGACGACCAATTGTGTGTTATGTGTAGTTGATGGGCCACTGTTAGAGACTGTAAAGCTATACAGGATATCGGCACTTTGAAATGCGGGATCTGGTGAATCAATGGTCGTAATGGAGAGCGTTGCATTGGCATCTACAGCGGTTGTTATCTCGACAACGTTGTTGCCCATCATTGGGTCGTAGCCATTAAATGATGCGTATGCCCTATTGGTGATAGAACCAGTTAACTGGGGAACGACTAACGCAGTAATAGTGATTGATGCTCCGCTGGCCAGATCGCCAAGATCACAGAGCAAATTAAAGCTTGCCGCTATACAGCTCCCTATATTGGGAATGGCACTAACGAGCTGGGCATTACTGTCAAAATTGATGGCACCAATGACGCGCCGAGCAGTGTTTGGCCCATTATTTGTAATGTTTATTGTATAGGTCATTGGGACATTGGCAATTACAGGGTCAACCGAGCCTGCTATATTTATATTCAGGTCGGTGGGTGAGCTGGCATCAGTCATTTCTGTGGTACTGTTATTACTAAGATTGGGGTCGGCTTCAGTGGCAGACACAGATGCTATATTGTTAAGCAGGCCGATGGTTGTGGGTAATACCGTGATATTAACGATTCTACTATCGCCAGCTAAGAGAATGCCTAGAGAGCAGCTTATTGAAGGCAGAGCGCCAGTGTTGCAAGATAAGTCATCAGAACTATAGTTAACACCATTATCTAACAGGTTCGTAAGAACGACACTGTTGGCAGAATCAGGACCATGATTAGTGACAACGACACGGTATGATAGTGGATTGCCATTGATGGCGGGATCCATGGAGTCTTCAAGGGTTACTGCAAGATCAGCAATGGAGGGTGTTGGGTCATATTCAAATGATCCAATGTCACAAGTGAGGCCTCCACCACCATTAACTGGACGAGGAAAGTTACGTTGGTCTGTGGCTGGGCACCCTGCATTGGTACCGAGGTCAATAGCAATGCTAGGAGGTGTGACTGAATGAGTGAGTGTTGGGCCGCCATTAGTGTCTAGTATGCTATTTAAATTTGGATTGACACTAGATTGATCATTAGTACCCGTTAATTCACAGGAACTATCGCTGGCGATAGTGTTGTTTGATGTGATCAGGATTGGGGAAAAAATTCCGTCATCACTTTGGCTGTAGCAATTATTGCCAAGAGGGACAAGTATAGAGGCGCTATTGCCAGAAATAATAGTGTTATTTAATGTGATGCTCTGTCCGCGTGGAACATAGAGTCCGCCACCATGACCATTATATGTACCTTCAGCTGGATTGTGTGTGCCAAAAGCCCTGTTGTTATATATGGTGCTATTGGTGATAGCAGCAAGGCTTCGTCTTGTTTGAATACCGCCACCATTACCAACAGTTAAGTTACCGCTGATGGTGCTATTGGTGATGATCAGGGGGGCAAGGCCGATATCATAGATTCCACCACCACCAACGAGTAATGCATTATTGTTGCTGACAGTACTATTGAGTAGCGTAAGGCCATTAACAGAATATATCCCGCCGCCACCGCCGAGAGCTGCGATATTACTATCAATTGTGGTATTGATAATCGTGGCGTTGCCGGTTGTCTGTGTGAAGATTCCGCCGCCGCTACCGGCTCCAAGATCGACAACGTTATCAGTGATGCGGCTATTGGTAATGGTCATGTCATTACTGAAATGCATGATGCCACCGCCTCTGGACGATCGGTTGTTAATAAAAGTACTGTTATCGATCACCAGTAAGCCAGTGTTGTGAAGTCCACCTCCACCAAAACCAAGGTCGGTTGTCTGGTTACCATCGAGTGTGGCGTTACGAATAGTGAGTGCGCCAGCGATGTTGCGGATGCCTCCACCGATATTACCAATAGCGACACCATCTCGGATCGTCAAGTTCTGGATTTGAACATCGACATTGTGAATGTCTAATATACGTTCACGATTAAAATACAGACGTTCACTGTTGTCTGCTCGAATGATGGAGGTGCTTTGGCTGACGCCACGCAACGTTACGTCATCTGTAATATCAAGATCACCAGCGATCGCAGTATTATCAGAACCTGTCAATGTGAGTGTGTAAATATCGGAGGGGAGGTGGATAGAGTCTTTACCTGGCCATGCATTACTTTCTTGGATTGCGGCTCGTAACGTGCAAATGCCATTGCCAGGAGCGGTTTCACAAATACCATCACCAGGAGTACTATCTATAATGTCATTGTTGTTATTGACTGTGAAATTAAATGCGAATACAGGCTGAGAGATGGCGAATAGCAGTAAGCAGCCTATGAGGTTGCTCGTGTAAGGTAGAACTTTTTTTCGTTTAATACCAGTCATTACATGTATGTCTATTGAACCAGTTTTCTGAAATTAATATCCTCCAGTCCATGGATAAGTATTTAATTTTATTTATATTATTTTTCGGTCTTACAATATATATCGGCCGATTTTGAGGATATATTTAGTATTAATTTTGTCAGTGAATCGCTAGATTTAAGAGTATGTGGGTGATCGACTCTGAAGAGGGTAACGGCATCAAACCATGACGAGTGAAAAATTGTGAGGCTGGCTGGTTTATCGTGATGTTTGAGATAGATAAAATCATTTTCTGGCTAGATTTTGTGAGTATTAATTCATGATCGAAATATTGGAAATTTGACGTCAGGACGTGACTAGGCAGAGCTGCTGTGCTGTGATGCTTCGAGTTAAGTTATTAACAATTTAGTCTGTAAATATTTGAGAATTAGCAACTTGACAGATTTATAAAAAATTTAGAATGGCCGATTAATATTTTATGTTGATCAATTAGACATGGCCATGCTGGAGATTGATCTGCCAGGTTTGTAGGCGAGCTTGAAATCTTGAAAAAATTAGAGCAAGAAAACAGTAGTTACCTAGATTGATCCTGAGTGTTTATCCAGAGGATATCTATGCGCTGAGAACCCTGCGGGTGGGCAAAATTGTGGTCGTGTCGATCATCATGACGACCAGCTGTATCTAGCCATTAACTACATTGGTTGTTTTGCCATGTTAATGAATGGCATGGTTGAGATGTATAACAGACCGCAAATAATGATTGTATAAACAACAAAGCGCAGTGGATTCTCTTTGATGTTATCCAGCAGGGTACGATGCTCACCCGCTTCTCGTTGCCTGGCATACTCCGCTTTGGCTTTTATCTGACGCTCTTTTTGGTAGGCCGCGATGATGCTCTTGGCGCGAGGAGCGATCGAATCATCGCGTACCCAGAATGCGGGCACTGAGACCCCCCAGTTGCCTGCGGGAGTTTCGTAGAAATCAATATTATCCTGTTGTAATGCTTCACGAACATCTTCGATTTCATCATCAGGGACATTGCGAAGATTAAAAATACGAACAGCCATAGTCTCTTTATATCAATTTGGTATCGGGTTATTCGGGTCAGTTGGAGCGCGCAACCACTACAGCCGAAAGGCGAAAGGACTGGATTGATTTCATGGCGCTCATAAACTGCCTGTCAGTAATCAAGTATCCACCGTATTTTAGAGGAATGGTATCGTTCTGCAAAGTTTTTATGTACAAGGAAGACACTTTGCTGTTTCGATAAGTGGAGTTGCATCTCTTTTTACGGTAGTTTATGTCATGCACCTTCGGGGGAGGGTGATCCAGGTTTTTGTTGCACAACTATTTTCCACGCGTGGGGGCGTTATGGGGCGGTTGCTGGCAGGTACAGTCGAAAGCGGACGAGACACGACCATTATTGGCAGTGCGTTCTTTTTTGTCGCGCTGGCGCTTTATCTGGATGCGAGTGCTAATCTTGCGTTGCAAAATACCATGGGTTATTGCGCCTGGTTCTTTCTCGGCTTGATGTTGATTGGAGAGAGCATGGCGGTGCGCATGCAGGTGGTGGTGGCAGTCGCCTTTGCCACTGTTGGGGAATATTTTGCCTCTGTTTATCTGGGTGCCTATGTCTATCGATTTGAAAATGTCCCAGCCTATGTGCCGCCGGGTCACGGTATGGTCTATCTCACCGCGGTGGTGATGGCGCGACAAGGGTTATTTATTATTTATCGTCAACAGATTACTTGGTTGGTATTGGCGATTGGTGGCATATGGTCTATCTGGGGACTGTTTTTTGCGGAGCGTAGTGATGTCGGTGGTGCATTGTTATTCGCCATTTTTGTCTACTGCCTCTATAAAGGGCGCTCACCGCTGGTTTATCTAGGTGCTTTTTTTATTACCACTTGGCTGGAGGTGGTGGGTACTTGGAACGGTACTTGGTACTGGGCAGTGTATGATCCCGTGCTGGGTTTGCCGCAGGGGAATCCGCCGAGTGGGGTGGCGGTGTGGTATGTGATGGTCGATGCGTTGGCGTTGACGCTGGCACCGCGCCTAGTGCGGGCGTATGAGTCTGTGCGCCGCCGCTTGTTCAAACGAGGTCGCTTACCACCCCAAATTGGCTGAATTTAGTCTATCGTGCGCCTAAGTCGGTTCGACTCAAGTATAATGCCCTCCTTTATTGTTGTTGAGGAAGCGTATCTATATGTCGACGAGTAGCATTGTCTCGATTGAATCCCGAATTGCCACTGAGTTAAACGCCAGAGAGGAGCAGGTAACAGCCGCGATTACGTTGCTGGATGGTGGTGATACCGTGCCATTTATCTCTCGTTATCGTAAAGAAGTGACTGGCGGGCTGGATGATACACAGCTGCGCTTGCTCGATGAACGCCTCACCTATCTACGTGAACTGGATGATCGTCGTACCACGGTACTCAAGGCGATCGACGAGCAGGGGAAATTAGCCCCTGCATTGAAACAGTCGATCCTAGAGGCCGATACCAAAACACGCCTCGAAGATCTCTATCGTCCCTACATGATTAAACGTCGCACCAAGGCGCAGATTGCACGTGAAGCAGGGCTGGAACCGCTGGCGGAACTGCTCTTTTCTGATCCTACCTTTGAACCGGAAGAGAGCGCTGCCAATTATGTCGATGCCGATAAAGGTGTGGCCGATGCTACTGCAGCGCTTGATGGCGCGCGCCAGATTCTGATGGAACGCTTTGCCGAAGATGCTGAATTAGTGGGTGAGCTACGTGAACACTTTTGGGAAAATGGCCAGCTGCACGCAACCGTTGTGGCGGGTAAAGAAAACGAAGGAGCAAAATTTTCTGATTATTTCGACAAGCGTGAGGCGATCAAATCGATACCATCGCATCGTGCGTTAGCGATGTTTCGTGGCCGCAGCGAGGGCATCCTGCAATTGGCATTGGTGATTCCAGATGATGAAGAGGCGATCGCAAAGCGCGAACCGAGCAGCGGCGAGCGCAAAATTGCGCGCCGCTTTGGCATTGAAAATGAAAAACGCCCAGCTGATTGTTGGTTGCAGGATACCGTGCGTTGGACATGGCGAGTGAAACTCTCGATGCATGTCGATCTTGAGCTGAAGAAACGTCTGCGTGAAGCAGGTGAGCTGGACGCGATCAATGTCTTTGCTAGCAATTTGAAAGATCTGTTGCTTGCCGCTCCCGCTGGGCCGCGCGCGACTATTGGCCTTGATCCTGGCTTGCGTACTGGCGTTAAAGTGGCGGTGGTGGATAACACCGGTAAATTGGTTGATTATGCAACGATCTATCCGCATGCACCGAAGAACCAGTGGGATCAATCAGTTCATACGTTGGCATTGTTGGCGAAGAAACATAATGCGGATCTGGTGAGTATTGGTAATGGTACCGCTTCGCGAGAAACCGATAAGCTGGCCGGTGATTTGATCAAGCAGCATAGTGCTCTCGGCCTGACCAAAATCATGGTGTCCGAAGCGGGCGCTTCCGTTTACTCAGCATCGGAACTGGCCGCACGTGAATTCCCTGATCTTGATGTCTCGATTCGTGGTGCGGTATCAATTGCACGTCGCCTGCAAGACCCACTGGCAGAATTGGTGAAGATCGAACCGAAGGCGATTGGTGTTGGCCAGTATCAGCATGATGTGAGTCAGGTGCGCCTAGCGCGCAGCTTGGAAGCAGTGATTGAAGATTGTGTGAATGCAGTGGGTGTCGATGTGAACACCGCATCAGCAGCATTGCTGGCCAACATTGCCGGGCTTAATACTACGTTAGCACAAAATATTGTTGACTACCGTGACCTCAATGGGCGCTTCAATGACCGTAAGACGTTATTAAAAGTGACGCGCCTTGGCCCTAAGGCTTTTGAGCAGGCGGCCGGCTTTTTACGGGTGATGGATGGCAAAAACCCGCTGGATGGTTCAGCGGTGCATCCCGAGGCTTATCCGCTAGTGGAGCGTATTGCTGCTTTTAATAAAGGCGATGTGCGTTCTATCATTGGTGATAGTGCTTTGTTGAAGAAGCTTGACCCAAAAGCGTTCACCGATGAAAAATTTGGTGAGCCAACGGTGCGTGATATTCTTGCCGAGCTGGATAAACCGGGGCGTGATCCACGTCCTGAATTTGTCACCGCCAGTTTTAAAGAGGGTGTTGAAAAGCTGAGCGACCTTAAAGAGGGCATGATGCTTGAGGGCGTTGTTACCAACGTAACGGCCTTTGGCGCCTTTGTCGATGTGGGCGTGCATCAAGATGGGTTGGTGCATATTTCGGCACTGGCAGATAAATTTGTCAGTGACCCGCGCGCGGTGGTTAAAGCGGGTGATGTGGTCAAGGTGCGTGTGATCGATGTCGATCTACAACGTAAACGTATCGCATTAACCATGAAGTCGCAGGGTGCTGACAATGAGATGCCTAAGCAAGAGCGCTCACGTCCATCACCCAATAGAAGGTCGCCGCAACAAAAACAACAACCCAAACAACAGACGGCAATGGCCGCTGCGTTTGCCGGATTAAAGAAAAAATAGGATGTCAGTAAAACTGTTTGTTAGTCAGTTAACGAGTGCGCCAGATGAAACTGCATTCAGCGATACGATGGCCTTAATTGATAGTCATTTTGATTACACCCCCGCTCGTTTTACTAATGGTGCGGGAGATAGCCAGACAATCAATGAGGCGGGTAGGAACGAAGGGTCGTGTAAAATCTTTGCGTTGGGAAAATTGCTAGCACTTGATGAGGCGCAGACGCTTCACTGTTTTGGTGACTATTATCGAGTCGATGTCTTGTCGCACGCTGATGGTAATGATCACGCCAGCCAACATCAGAAATTTTATGATCCACGGCTGGCGGGGCATTGCCTTTGATCATGCCGCATTAAAAGTAAAGGGATGAGTGATGTTAATACCAGATTTGAATGCCGTTGTTGAAATTGTGATCAATGCCGCAAAGCAGGAGTTGAATCCGCGTTTCACACATAGCGAGCGTGAATATAAATCCGATGGTAGTATCGTCACTGAAGCGGATCGTGCAGTACAGCAGGTGATTGAAGGGGCATTAAAACAGCAATGGCCGGAAATTTTGTTTGTTGGTGAGGAGATGAGTGAGGCGCAACAGATTGCACTGCTGTCCACTAAAGATCAGGCCGTGTGGTGTCTTGATCCCGTCGATGGTACCAGTAACTTTGCCGCAGGCATTCCCTTTTGCGCTGTCTCATTGTCATTACTAAAAGATGGTGATGTGTTGATGGGAATTGTGTACGACCCGATGCGCGAAGAGTGTTTCACTGCAATCAAGGGTAAGGGTTCATGGTTAAATGGTGAGCTGCTGGGTAAGCGCATGCCTGAACCGCCACTCGCTAAAGGAATTGGTATGATCGACCTGAAAAGATTACCGCGAGCGTTGGCAATACGCATCATTGATGAAAAGCCATTTAGCTCACAACGTAATATCGGTGCCGTTGCACTGGAGTGGTGCTGGATGGCGGCGGGTCGCTCCCATGTTTACCTGCATGGTAAACAACGTATCTGGGATTACGGTGCTGCTAGTCTAGTGTTACATGAAGCGGGTGGCCATTCTATGACGCTTGAGGGTGACGCGGTATTGTCAGTCAGTCTTGAGCCGCGCTCAGCGGTGGTGGCACTTAATAAAGAACTGTTCGATGAGTGGGTAGCTTGGTTAGGGATTGCGAGGCAGTAAAAAATGGCTCTTTTCCCTAGTTGATGTAATTTGAAACCTGCTCTCACGTTACTTGATGAGTGCTATGACGACGGACAGAGTGCCTGATTTTTCCGCCTAGGGAGGCTGGATGATGTGGGAGAGGGAGCCACTAGCGAAGCATTTTTATCGGTAATGCTATTAACAAGCGGCTCCAGACTTGCCTCTTTGTATGGTGTGTTACCTAGCGGCGACCACCACGTTTGTTTTTTGGTTCTTCAAAGTTCACGCGTAAAGATTTACCGCTGAAGTCTTTGCCATCAAGGCCTGAGATTGCGGCGCGCGCTTCATGCCCTTCCATCTCGATAAAGCCAAATCCTTTGCATTTATTAGTGAAGACATCCGTTGCTAGTTTAATAGAACGCACCTTGCCGAACTGTTCAAAAAGTTCGGTGACCTCAACTTCATTGGTTGAAGGAGGCAGATTACCAACAAAGAGTTTTTTCATGGTGATGTCCTTATAGAATCAGCAATTCTATTTTAATAGCAGTGGCCTGATATGGGATCAGGCGGGATATAAGTCTATGTAGCCCTGTATTGCAAGGCTACATAGTAACAGCGATTTCTTACTGAGGTTGAACCTGTGCAGCTTGTAGACCTTTTGGTCCGGTTTCGACTTGGTAGCTTACGGCCTGACCTTCCGCCAAGGTTTTAAAACCATCACCAACGATTGCACGGAAATGTACAAATACATCGTCACTGCCATCTTCCGGGCTGATAAAACCAAAACCTTTAGATTCGTTAAACCATTTTACGGTACCAGTATTCATTGTGTTGAAATCCTCAAACTTAATTAAATTGTAATTATAGTTAGCGTGCATGATGACGCATAGAGGATTCAGAGAGGAGCCGTATGGTGTTCTAAGAAAGCCAGCCTGAGCCAATGCAAGCAAAAGCACTATACCCTATTCCCATAGCAAAAACCTAATTATTCATTTTGGCAGAATAACTTGAGATTAATAATCTGCATTATTAAAGGTACTTCAATTTGTTAGCTTTTATTGTCACAGTCACGTACGAATTTGTTGCGGTGATACGCGACTATTTTGTCATTTAATCGGTTCTTGAGAGCGCTGGCTTGCTGCGCGCATTCCCTGCCAAAAAATGGAGAGCTGTTGGCGATAGCTAATCGGAATGGCATCCGGATTACTCATTCGCAGTAGTAGTGGTATGCCGTAAAAGAGCGACACCAACCCTAACATTGCGGTTGGCACGTGCGTATTGCCGGGTAACTCACCTTTGCTAATCGCCTGCTGTAGTGCGGGCACCAATATGGCATCAAGACCATTAATATCCAGTGCCTCGATCTCGCTGGCATTTTCATCGTTGATCACTTTTTCAAAAGCGCGATGTCGTTCGGCGCGGCCAATCGGTTGTGAGGCCGGTTTTTCACGTAGTCGGGCAAGGCGTGCCAGTACTTCACCCATTAACCCGGGGTGTTGCTGGAACTGTTGTGCGGCGGTAGCAAACAGGGCATCGATGGCGGCGGTACCACTCTCGCCGCTGTTACGAGTCTTCCACGTAATTTCCAGTGTCCACAACTGTACGTAATAGTCGAGCAGGTCTCCTTTTTTGGCAAAATAGTTGAAAAAGGTTGCCTCTGAAATTTCAATGTCATCGCACAGTGAATTGACGGTGATCTCTTCCATTGGAGTCGCTTCAAGACGTTGAATAGCGGCGTTAACCAGTGCTAGTTTGGTGCGGGCATATTTTCGTTCGCGAAGTGGAATTTTGGGCCTAGCAGCCATTTAATGTCTCCTTGAAATCTGGTTCTCTAATTATTTAAAGTTTAATCTATTAATTTAACAAACACTAATAATTTTGTTTTTTATTTGTATTTCAACTAGCTATGAAGCCTATGCAGGTGAGATGTCAATCAGCTGGTTTGTTTTAACTAACAATAAGTTCCATGAGTATGGTCCTATGTAATTTTAGAGTTCGCAATGTTTTATTGGTAATGAGCTTATGGAACAGTAAGTTAAAGATGGATTTTGTCTACAATGGAATTTAGGCATGTTAGACTGCTCGCCACGATTTTCAGGTTATTCTATATATAGCCGACAGATAAAGACCGCCAGCACCGCTTTTATCCAATAGGTAACTTGATGGACAGACTTAAACAGCTTCTCGACGAACGCATTCTGATTCTTGATGGTGCGATGGGTACCATGATTCAGGGTCACAAGTTTGAAGAGGTGGACTATCGTGGTGAGCGTTTTGCTGATTATCCCTCGGATCTGAAAGGTAACAATGACCTGCTGGTTTTAACTCAGCCGGATATCATCCGCAATATTCATACTGAATACCTGAATGCTGGCGCAGACATTATCGAGACTAACACCTTTGGCGCGACCACCATTTCGATGGCCGATTACGACATGGAATCACTCGCCTATGAGATGAATGTGGCTGGCGCGCGGCTCGCACGTGAGGCGTGTGATGCCGTAGCGACTGCCGATAAACCACGTTTTGTTGCCGGTGTATTGGGGCCAACAAACCGCACCTGTTCTATCTCACCAGAGGTGAATGACCCGGCCGCACGTAACGTGACCTTTGATGAACTGGTTGAGGCCTATAGTGACGCAACACGTGGTTTGATCGAAGGGGGTTCCGATACCATCTTGATCGAGACCATTTTTGATACATTAAATGCCAAGGCGGCAATTTTTGCAGTACAGCAGGTATTTGATGAAATTGGGCGCGAGCTGCCAATGATGATCTCCGGTACGATCACCGATGCATCGGGTCGAACCCTTTCGGGACAGGTGACCGAGGCCTTTTATAACTCACTAGCACATGCCAAACCGATCTCAATTGGACTTAATTGTGCGTTGGGTGCAGAAGAACTGCGTCAATATGTGGAAGAACTTTCCCGTGTGGCTAGCTGTTATGTCAGTGCGCACCCGAATGCGGGCTTGCCAAATCCATTGGCCGAGACTGGTTATGACGACACCCCAGATAACATGGCTGGCTTTATCAAAGAATGGGCAGAGAGTGGTTTCCTTAATATTATCGGTGGTTGTTGTGGTACTTCGCCCGATTTCATTGCGGCGATTGCCGAGATAGTCAAAGATATTGCGCCGCGTAAACTGCCAACGATACCGGTTGAATGTCGCCTCTCTGGACTGGAACCGTTTAATATTGCTGCTGGGTCACTGTTTGTCAACGTAGGTGAACGTGCCAATGTGACCGGTTCTGCCAAATTCAAACGCCTGATCCTTGATGGCCAGTTTGATGAGGCGCTTGGCGTGTGCCGTGATCAAGTTGAAAACGGAGCACCGGTGATCGACGTCAACATGGATGAGGCAATGCTTGATGGTAAAGAGGCGATGGTGCACTATCTAAACTTGGTGGCTTCGGAACCTGATATCTCCAAGGTGCCGATAATGGTTGATTCCTCGAAATGGGAGATCATTGAAGAAGGACTCAAATGTATACAGGGTAAAGGCATTGTTAACTCGATCTCCTTGAAAGAAGGTAAAGAGCAGTTTGTCCATCATGCCAGATTGATCAAACGTTACGGCGCAGCGGCGGTGATAATGGCGTTCGATGAGACAGGCCAGGCCGACACCTTTGAGCGCAAAATTGAAATCTGTAAAAATTCTTATGATGTGTTGGTGAACGAGGTGGGCTTTCCTGCGGAAGATATCATTTTTGATCCCAATATATTCGCGGTTGCGACTGGCATCGAAGAGCATAATAATTATGCAGTTGACTTTATTGAAGCGACGCGTTGGATTAAAGAGAACCTGCCGCATGCGATGGTGAGTGGTGGTGTTTCTAACGTCTCTTTTTCATTCCGCGGTAACAACCCGGTACGTGAAGCGATTCATTCGGTTTTTCTCTATTACGCCATTAAGGCGGGAATGGATATGGGGATCGTTAACGCAGCCCAGCTGGCAGTTTATGATGACCTGCCGGAAGAGTTGCGTGAACGTGTTGAAGATGTGGTGCTGAATCGCCGTGATGATAGTACCGATCGTCTGCTGGAGATTGCAGAGAAATATCGTGGCGACGGTAAGGTTGAAAAGAAAGAAGATGAGGCATGGCGTAGCTGGCTAGTTGACAAGAGACTTGAACATGCACTAGTTAAGGGCATTGACACCTTTGTCACGGAAGATACTGAAGAGGCTCGGCTGACATTTGAGCGCCCGATTCAGGTGATTGAGGGGCCGTTGATGGACGGCATGAATGTGGTGGGTGATCTGTTTGGTGCCGGTAAAATGTTTCTGCCACAGGTGGTGAAGTCGGCACGCGTGATGAAGAAGGCGGTGGCGCATCTGATTCCATTTATTGACGCGGCTAAGGCAGAAGGGGAGTCACAAAGCAACGGTAAGATTTTGATGGCCACAGTGAAGGGCGATGTGCATGACATTGGCAAAAACATTGTTGGGGTGGTGTTGCAGTGCAATAATTTCGAGGTGTTTGATATTGGAGTGATGGTACCGACGGTAACGATTCTCGAAGAGGCGAAGAGACACAACGTCGATGTGATTGGGCTATCGGGACTGATTACTCCATCACTGGAGGAGATGACCCACATCGCCAAAGAGATGCAGCGTCTGGGAATGAATACGCCGATCATGCTGGGTGGCGCGACCACCTCGAAAGCGCATACTGCGGTGAAGATCGATCCTCATTATGACCATCCGGTAGTATGGGTGAAGGATGCCTCGCGTGCAGTGGGTGTGGCGCAGAGTTTGATCTCTGATCAATTGAGACCAAAGTTTGTGGGCGATCTTAAATCTGAATACGAAGTGGTGCGTCAGCGCCATGCTGCACGGCAGACCGATACCAAGTGGTTAACACTGGCACAGGCGCGTGCCAATAAAACAAAGATCGACTGGCTCAATTATCAGTCCACCACCCCTGCATTTATCGGCACCAAAGTCTTTGAAGATTACTCAATGCAAGAGTTAGTCGAGTATATCGACTGGACACCATTTTTCCATTCATGGGAGTTAAAAGGCAGCTACCCAAAAATCTTTGATGATGCAGAAAAGGGTGAAGAGGCCACAAAACTTTTTGCCGACGCACAGGAGATGCTTCAAAAAATCATTGATGAAAAATGGCTGCAAGCGAAGGCTGTGATTGGAATTTATCCGGCAAACAGTGTGGTAGATGATATCGAAGTCTATTGTGATGAATCACGTAGTGAAGTGTTAACCACGTTTCACAATCTACGTCAGCAGCAACTAAAGGCAGATGGAAAGCCCAATCGCTGTCTGACTGACTTTATTGCCCCAAAAGATAGCGGTGTTAAAGATTATATCGGTAACTTTGCAGTGACCACAGGTGTTGGCATTGATGCACGTATTGCCGAGTATGAAAAGAATCATGATGACTATAACTCGATCATGCTCAAAGCACTGGCGGATCGACTTGCCGAGGCTTTCGCTGAACGGTTACACCTGCGTGTGCGTAAAGAGTTCTGGGGCTACGCTAGTGATGAATCGTTCGAAAGAGATCAATTGATCAAAGAAGAGTACAAAGGAATTCGTCCAGCGGCGGGTTATCCTGCCTGCCCTGATCACACCGAAAAGGATCTGATTTGGGATCTGATGAAGGTAAAGGAAAACATCGGCGTCTGGTTAACCGAATCGAAGGCGATGGTACCAACAGCAGCCGTGAGCGGTGTCTATTATGGTCACCCGGAGGCGATTTATTTTGGTGTTGGAAAAATCAACCGAGAACAGGTTGAAGAGTATGCCATGCGTAAAGGGATGTCGATGAAGGATGCCGAGTACTGGCTGGCACCGAATTTGGGGTACGACGCTGAATAATTGATGGAGTGGAATAATGCTCTCTGACTTCCTAAGGTGACAGATCCCCATTTTTCTTTACCAACTGTTTTTCTAACAAAGATCAGGACTTTACTGAGATTCTTTCTATTGTCAAATAGACTTGGCCTGCGTTGTCTTGCCTCGCCTCGCGCAAGACGCTTTCTCCCAGACATAGCAACGGCTTTGCTTCTTTCTTCTTTTTCCTATTACGTGGATATTGGTAATATGTAGAAAGGCATGGGCATGCTGTTTTTACTAATCACAGAAAGAGCAGCAAGGAAATGTTGTTGTTAAAAAGGTTCTTCAGTAGATTAGTGTGAAATACCCGTTAAAATTGAGATTTTCAGTAGCCAACCTACCTTGGATTAATAAGCATGGAACTAGAAGAACACTACGGCCAGCTGCTGGGTGTAAAGTCCCCTTGGAAAATTGCCAGCGTTGATCCCAAAATGCAGGATCAGCGAGTAGATATTGTCATTGAATACACTGACGATTAAGGGCCTTGCCCAGAGTGCGGAGCGATCTGTCCCAAACGATGATAATCGTAAAAAACGCACTTGGCGTCATCTCGACACAATGCAATTCTCAACCTACCTGCATTGTGAAGTCCGCCGGGTTCGCTGTGACACACATGGGGCGAAAATAGTTGCGATTCCCTAGGCAGGCAAAAACAGTCGTTTTACGTTGCTGTTTGAGGCCTTTGCCATTCGCGACCTTACGGTCGCCCGTAGCGTTGAGGAAGCGCGCAAGCTGCTAAGCTTGAATTGGCATCAAGCTGAGGCGATTAAATCTCGGGCAGTTCAGCGTGGTCTGGCTAGACGAAAAAAGACAAACAAACGTAATCACTCAACAAACCCCATCTAGCAAAGTTCATTTAATGTCTGCTGATTCCAGGCTCACGTTCTAGGGCAGAAGCGCTTCGATCTCTTCAACACTAGTCGCACGGGGAAGCGCTTTAAAAACATGCCGAAGGTAAGCGTAAGGTTCTAATCCATT
>QIHH01000242.1 GCA_003230195.1 Gammaproteobacteria bacterium | reverse complement strand
ATTGCAGTGTTATCTGCAGGTTGAAATATTGAGCCTAGCGTATAAAAACCGTCACCAATAAAATCAATGGGTTAGCACCTTGAAAGGGCTGACTAATGGGGCCCAAAGATGAGAACGACTCTAGATGTACCTGAAAATTTGCTTGCTGAAGCAATGAAGGTTACGCACACTAATATAAAGACCGCAGTTATTGTTAGGGCACTGGAAGAATTGGTAATAAAATCAAGGGCTTTAGGTATTAAAAAGTATCGGGGAAAAATCAACCTAGATATTGACCTTGATGAAATGAGAGATCGTCATTAATGATGGTGGCGATTTTGCTCAAGCATCTACAGAGTTGCTTGTTGAGGTCAATGCTTTCATCAAGCCTTTGCCTTTTTTCTGATTACCCCTGTGAGTTTGAGTGCTGCAGGGGGGCTGCTCTAATTTGGCATGTCAGGGCTTAACGACTTGTCCAGATTTCGGGTGCCACTGCACGTTTACGAAGAAATGAAGGGCTGGTATGGCTGTTTGTGGATAGCAGGGAGGGAGTTAATTCAATCGTACATGTGATTTTGGTGCTACTTTGGGTAATATGTGAGGTACGATTAATCACTGAATACTGATAATGATGAAAATACCCCCATTTTTACTGCTGATCACCATGCTATTGTCAACATTGCTACCGGCCTCTTTGATGGCGGACGACGACGCTGATTTTGCGCGTTGGCTGATGGATTTTAAACAGGAGGCACGTGATAATGGCATCTCTGATGCAATTCTTGAAGAGGCCTTTGAGGAGGTGAAGCCCAGCCCGCATGTGGTGAAACTGGATCGCTCACAACCGGAGACTATTCAATCCTTTCAGGACTATTTTGAGAAGCGAGTCACCCCTTACCGGATTGAACTGGGGCGTATACAGTTCCGCGAAAATCGTAAACTGTTCCAGCAGATCGAAGCGCGTTTTGGGGTGCAAGGTCGTTTTATTGCCGCTTTTTGGGGAATGGAAACGAGTTACGGGCGTTTTACTGGCGGCCATTATGTGATTGCAGCATTAACGACACTGGCTTACGACCCTCGCCGCGCAAAATTTTTTCGTAAACAATTGATGGATGCATTAACGATTCTGGATGAAGGACATATCACCGTTGATAACATGAAGGGTTCATGGGCGGGCGCAATGGGACAGACGCAATTTATGCCATCTACTTTTCGTGCCTACGCGATGGATGGTGATGGTGATGGCAAAATTAATATCTGGGAATCTAAGGCCGATGCCTTTGCATCAGCAGCTAATTATCTGTCCAGTATTGGCTGGCGTAGTGATCAAACTTGGGGGCGAGAGGTGCTGTTGCCCAATGGTTTTGATCAGGGCTTAATTAAAGGTAAGGTGAAAAAGACACTGGCAGAATGGCAGATGCTGGGGGTGCGTAAAATGTTTGGTAAAAATTTACCTAAGCGTGATCTGGTTGCGATGGTGGTGCAACCAGATGGTCCTGGTGAGCGTGCTTTTATCACTTACCCTGCTAATTACAGCGCTATTTTGGATTGGAACCGCTCGCATAAATTCGCAATCTCAGTTGGTACGCTGGCTGATGCCATTGCGCGTTAAGTTGTTTTAATGCCATCTTTTTTTGAATTGTTACTGCTTTGCGGTGTTGTGCTGGTTATTGCATTCTGGTGGCGTACCAATGAGCTTAAGCAGGTAGCTTATCGAATTGCACGACGACGTTGTGATGAGAGCAATGTGCAGTTTCTTGATGACAGTGTGGTGCTTTCCAAAGTGAGGTTTCGTCGTAATGATGAAGGTCATATCGCACTGCTATGTTATTTTTGTTTTGAGTTTGCTACCGTGGGTGATGCGCGCTATCGCGGCGAAATGCAGTTCCTTGGACGATGTTTAGATAGTATTGAAATGGAACCGCATAAACTTTAACCACATAATCTCTGGTAAGGGCCCGTGATGAAAAAAACTGCGCTGCTCGTCTTTCTACCGATATTAATGCTGATTGCTGTAGTCTCAGTTCCTTACTGGGTTGGCGGGGCGATTGAAAAACAGTTGCGGGCGCAGAGCGATCTATTTCAACTTCAGTGGAAGCCGCAATCTGGAGTCTCATATGAACTTTATCACTATCAACGCGGCTACCTTGCATCGGTTATGGATATTCGGTTCACCTTTGATCCGCAAATGATTTCTGTTTTGCCTATACCGAATTCTCTAGTTATGGCACCTTTTAGTCTTACATTCAGGCACTCAATCAGTCATGGGCCATGGATTGATAAAGGTTTCTCGTTACGTACGATGAGCAGGATTGATACGGTGCTTATGCCTGAGGATGGGCAGCAGGCCATATTAAACTTTTATTTTGGTGATCAGGGCTCATTTGCTGTGACGACGTGGCTTGAATGGACGGGTGCAATTAGGAGTAATGGTGCTGTGCCAGCCTATCGTGGACGTGATCATACTGGACAGTATGATGTGAAATGGGGAGGGATAAACTGGCGGGTTGAAGGTAGCTGGATTGAGGCAAAGGGTAAGATGCGCTTTAATGCGCCTCGGTTTGAGCTGGCTAATGCGGACTATGGTGTAACGGTAGGAGGGCTGTCAGGGGTTTTTAAGCGGTTTATGTCACCGCAGGGCTTGCCGCTTAGTGATGGTGATATGACACTAAATACCTTTAAATTACGTGGCGAGAACAGCAAGGAAATACCGTTGGAGGTTGTTCTACGCGATATGACTAGTGTGTATAGCGTATTTAAGCGAGAAGAATTGATTGATGTCACACAGCAGCTGGAATTTAGATTGCTGCAGATTAATGATGAGAAATTTAATCGCGGGGCGATTTATTTAGCGCTATATAATATTGATGCAGCTGTGTTGCAAGTGATGCAGCAACGTTATATCGCTTTTACCCAGTTACCGCATATAGACTCTGAGCGATGGCCGCAGATTTTGTTGCAGGAGGCACAATCATTGTTGCCCAAACTGTTGGCTCAGGCACCCGTTATCCATCTCAATAAAGTAGAGGTGACGACGATTAATGGTCAGATGAGTGGACGATTCAAGCTAGGTATTGAGGATGACGCGGCTGTTCTCACATCAATTGCGTTGCCGAATGATTTTAAGTCATGGTTACGGCTGGCTCGGGTTGAGATAGATATAAAACTGCCTGCCACCATTATTGAGCAGCAGGCACGCAAAGCGGTTGGTGCTAAAATTGTAGAGCAGTTACTGGATTCTGAACAGCCGATGACGGCTGAGATCCTTGCGCAACAGACAACGCGCGCGGTTGAGCAGATGCTTGTCCAATTTGAAATTCAGAATATTATTCGTCGTGAGACGAACCATTATCGGACAAAGTTACGTTACCTAGATGGTCGCCTGTATTTAAATGGTGTGCCTGCCGATAATTACCTGGCTCTTCTGCCTTCACTTAAAGAGAGTTAGCCGCTGGCTGTTGTGATGCGGCCTTATTTGTTCTAATCAAAAGCTAACATTTGAACGCTCTCATGTGCCTTTAATATTACCAGCCTCGGCTGGGCACAGCTTTTTTAGTGGGCCTACTTCATTTTTCGGCTTACCTGACTATTTTTTGCTATAATTCCCACTTTTTCCACGCTGGATTTACGGTTCAGTTTGCCGTGCAGGTTTTATGTGATGTCAAAAATTGTTATTGCTGCGCTTTATCATTTCGTTATTCTTGAAGATTACCCGCAGTTACGTCAGTCGCTGCTGGCGGTGATGTTAAAAAACAGCATTAAAGGCACGTTGCTGTTGGCTCGTGAGGGAATCAATGGCACGGTGGCGGGGAGCCAGGCATCGATCGATGCACTGTTTGAGTGGTTTAAGCTGGACAGCCGTCTAGCAGAGGTTCGCTATAAGGTCTCTTATGATGAGGTGATGCCATTTAATCGTACCCGGGTTAAATTGAAAAAAGAGATTGTCACCATGGGCGTGGAGGGTATCGATCCAAGGCATGTGGTGGGGACGTATGTTAAGCCTGAAGCTTGGAATGCGCTGATTTCTGATCCGGATGTCACTTTGATCGATACCCGTAACGGTTATGAGGTAGAGATTGGCACTTTTAAACATGCGGTGAATCCGAATACTGATACCTTTCGTCAGTTTCCTGCTTATGTGAAAGAAAAAATGGACCCAGCTAAGCAGAAGAAGGTAGCGATGTTTTGTACCGGCGGTATTCGTTGTGAAAAATCGACGGCGTATCTAAAAGAGCAGGGTTTTGATGAGGTCTATCATCTACAGGGCGGTATTCTTAAGTATCTGGAGGCAGTTCCTGAGGAAGAGTCGTTATGGGAGGGGGAGTGTTTTGTCTTTGATAAACGTGTGAGTGTGACTCATGCGCTTGAGAGGGGGCAGTATGATCAGTGCCATGCCTGTCGTCTACCGATTACTGAAGAAGACAAACAAAGCGAGCAGTATGTTCAAGGTGTTAGTTGTCATCATTGTTATGACAAAACAACGGATACACAACGCGAACGTTTTAGAGAGCGTGAAAAGCAGGTTCAACTCGCCAAGGCGCGAGGTCAAAAACATATTGGCCCTAACGGCGGTTGATCAACTTATCTCGCAACAGGTCAAGGGTTAGCCCTTGAATCAGTTCCAGTGTCGAAATAGCCCGCTCTTCATCAATTAGTCCGACAGTAAAAGCAAGATGCCCAATCAGCATCTCGGCACTTTTCCCCTGTTGCTTCCACAGGTCAAGTGAAGCAGCGCCATCGCGTTTTGAGAGTTTTGTGCCAGTATTATCTAGCATTAACGGCACATGCCAGAAGGAGGGTACTGGATAGCCAAGTGTCTCAAAGAGTTGGATTTGCTGTGCGGTGGAGTCAAGCAGGTCGGCGCCACGTACCACATCGGTAACGCCCATCATGCCGTCATCGACTACCACCGCGAGTTGGTAGGCGAAGAGGCCATCGGCGCGTTTGATCACAAAGTCGCCGACTTCACGATCGAGCGACTGGCTTATATGGCCGATGATGCGGTCTTTAAATTCAATGGTGTGAGTGGGTATGCGGTAGCGCCAGGCGGCTGTTTTCTCTGGGTGGCGCTGTCTGATTGCGGCACGTTTAGCGGGGTCTCGGCAGGTGCCTGGATAGATCGGGCTGTATTCATGCGCATGTGGTGCGCTTGCTACTTGCTGAATATCTTTTCGTGAGCAGTAGCAAGGATAGACTAAATCGTTGTCGAGTAGTTGCTGGAATGCTTGTTGATATTGCGGATGACGTGCGGACTGCTCATAGGGTGCTGCGGGGCCACCGATATCGGGGCCTTCGTCCCAGTTGAACCCGAGCCAGCGAAGGTCTTTGAGGATCTGCTCGCTACTGCCGGGTTTTACCCGTGGCAGATCGAGGTCTTCCACTCGCAGTATCAATGGCTGCTCGGCAAGGCGTGCTTGTAGCCACGCAAGCAGAGCGGTGCGCAGGTTGCCGAGGTGCAGCGGCCCACTGGGACTGGGGGCGTAGCGGCCGCTCATGTATCTCTCTCTGTGATTCGCATGATGGTAAGTAGGTTACGCTAAAGATGCTTTGTTTCGCCACTAATTGGTGCATGCGAGGAGGAATTCACCATTTTTTCATGGTATCTGGATGGTATCTGGCATCGGAAACCGCTATACTTTTGTCCATTATTATAAAAACAATAACAATAATATATTGTTGCGTGATTTGGGCGAAGCGGTTCCTGATGTAGTGTTTAGCTGCTAAAGATTGGGGTTTTGCAGGATAGCAGTGACTTCTAGTGCCTTTTATTCAGAGCACCTTTGATCTTAACCGCATCAATCAATCTTATTTTGAAACGGAAGCTCGCAGCATTATGTTGCAGACTAATTGAATAGTGATCATGACTAAAAAAAATAGTTTTACCAGAGATGAGCTACTAACCTGTGCAAGTGGTGAGCTGTTTGGGGCTGGAAATGCACAGTTACCAGCACCACCCATGTTGATGCTTGATCGTATTGTGACCATCAATGAAGATGGTGGTGTGTATGGTAAAGGACAGATTATTGCTGAACTCGATATTAACCCAGACCTATGGTTCTTTGACTGCCATTTTAAAGGTGACCCGGTGATGCCGGGTTGTCTCGGATTGGATGCAATGTGGCAGCTGGTGGGGTTTTACCTTGGTTGGAAGGGCGGCCTGGGGCGTGGCCGTGCACTGGGTTCAGGTGAGGTTAAGTTTTATGGCCAGGTGACCCCGAGTAAAAAATTGGTGACCTATAAGATCGATTTAAAACGCGTCATCATGCGTAAACTGGTGATGGGTATTGCAGATGCTGTAATGGAAACCGATGGTAAAGAGATCTATTCTACAAAGGATTTGCGCGTCGGACTGTTTACCTCAACTGAAAATTTCTGAGGCATCAAGTCAAGTGGGGAGATGATTAAGTGAGACGAGTGGTAATTACCGGTATCGGTATCATATCAAGTATCGGCAATAACAAAGAGGAAGTGCTTGAGTCCTTACGCAGTGGTAAGTCGGGCATTGAGCATAGTGATGAGTATGCCGAGCTTGGTTTTCGCTCGCATGTGCATGGCCCGATCAAGATTGACCTTCTTGAGCTGATCGACCGCAAAAAACTACGCTTCATGGGTGAGGCGGCAGCCTATAATTATCTGGCGATGCAGCAGGCGATTACAGACGCGGGGCTATCAGAAGATGAGGTCTCTAATCCGCGTGCGGGTTTGATTGTCGGTTCTGGCGGTGCCTCCAATAAAAATATTGTGCTCGCAGTGGATACGCTGCGCAGTCGTGGTGCAAAACGTGTTGGCCCTTACATGGTGCCGCGTACTATGGGCAGTACCACCTCTGCCAATCTTGCGACTGCCTTTAAAATCAAAGGCATTAACTATTCGATCAGCTCTGCCTGTTCTACCAGTGCGCACTGTATTGGTAACGCGGTAGAACAGATTCAGCTAGGTAAACAGGATGTGATGTTTGCCGGTGGTGGTGAAGAAGTTGAGTGGAGCATGACAGTGCTGTTTGATGGTATGGGCGCGCTTTCATCGAAATATAATGATGCACCGCAAACAGCATCACGTACCTATGATGTAAACCGCGATGGTTTTGTGATCTCGGGTGGTGGTGGTGTGGTGGTGCTTGAAGCACTTGAAAAAGCGCAGGCACGCGGTGCAAAAATCTACGGTGAAGTGATTGGTTATGGTGCGACCTCCGATGGCCATGACATGGTTGCCCCTTCAGGCGAAGGCGCAGAGCGTTGTATGAAGGTGGCGCTTGAAACGGTTGATGTGCCGGTTGATTACATCAATACCCACGGTACCAGTACCCCGGTGGGTGATGTAAAAGAGCTAGAGGCAATCCGCAATGTCTTTGCTGATAACATTCCTGCCTTCTCTGCCACCAAGTCGCTTACCGGCCATGCGTTGGGTGCGGCAGGTGTTAACGAAACCATTTATTCGTTGTTGATGATGGAACATAATTTTATCGCGGCGTCTGCTAATATCGCAGAGCTTGACCCTGCTGCGGAGGGAATGCCAGTGGTACGAGAAACACAGAACGATGTGAAATTGAACTGTGTGATGTCGAATAGCTTTGGTTTTGGTGGTACCAATGCAACCCTAGTGGTTAAGCGTTTCGAATAACCGGTTGGCGAAAGCGATCTAATAACAAGCCTGTTATCTTGCGATAGTGGGTTTTTTTATGGGAGCAAAATGATCAAACTCATTCATTTCTATATTCAGCGGGCATAAAAAAGCCCGCCACCATTGCAGATGACAGGCTTGTTATCGCGCTTAATCCCCGTTTATTTTGCAGGGCGTGAGGCGCGTTTACGATCGGTCTCTTTTAACATCTTCTTACGTACGCGGGTGAAGTTTGGCGTCACTTCAACCAGCTCATCGTCATCGATAAACTCAAGCGCCTGTTCCAGTGTCATTCTAATCGGTGGTGTTAGTATCAGATTTTCATCGGTACCGGCGGCACGAATATTGTTCAGCTGTTTGGCTTTTAAGGCGTTAACGACCAGATCGTTATCACGTGAGTGAATACCGATTACCATCCCTTCGTAAACCTCTTCTGCATGGCCGATGAAAAGACGCCCACGTTCCTGTAGGTTAAACAGGGCAAAAGCGAGCGCCTTACCAGCTGCATTAGCAACCAGTACGCCGTTGTTGCGTTGACCAAATTCACTCTTCTTGAGAGGACCGTAGTGATCAAAGACGGTGTAGATCAAACCACTGCCTTGAGTGGCAGTGAGGAATTCGGTAATGGAATGATGTAATCCATGCGAACACGGCCTTTACCATCTGGCATCATATCTTTTAGGTCACCGCCACGGGTTCCCAGTTTTTCCATTACGGTGCCTTGATGGTTCTCTTCAACATCGACAGTTAACTGTTCGTATGGTTCTTGTTTTTCACCATCAACCTCGCGAATGATGACTTCTGGACGGGCGATGCCCAGCTCAAAGCCTTCGCGACGCATGGTTTCAATCAGGATTGAAAGGTGCAGTTCACCACGGCCTGAGACACGAAAACGATCTGGGTCTTCAGTATCTTCAACGCGCAGTGCAACGTTATGTACTAGTTCTTTTTGCAGGCGTTCACGGATTTGACGAGAGGTGACAAACTTACCGTCTTTACCCGCGAACGGTGAGTTATTGACCTGAAAGGTCATGCTGATAGTTGGCTCATCAACCGATAGTGGTGGCAGGGCTTCAACGCAGGTTGGATCACACAGGGTGT
>QIHH01000090.1 GCA_003230195.1 Gammaproteobacteria bacterium | reverse complement strand
ATACAATGCAAGACGTATTTTGCTAAGCCCTATCATTCATGGGAGCGGTGTCAGAATGAAAATGGGAATGGCTTATTGAGACAATATTTCCCAAAGTCTATGGAGCTGATTGACGTGACAAAGAGAGCGGTTTTAGAGGCGGTACATAAGCTGAATAGCCGACCCAAAAAATATCTGGAATTTAAAATGCCGTATGAGGTTTTTGAAGAACTAACCGGGATGAATGAAAAAACATTAACGGGTTATGCATTTATGACTTGAATTCAGGTCATTCTATTTCCGAACGAGCTCTATTAGTGGCTATGCTCGTGGTCTTCGTGTTCATGATTACCTTCCATTTAGTACGCTCCTTCTTTTACTAAGTCGATGAAATATCAGCTCAATTACAGATGATTTTGGGTCATGTGTGACTTGAAATAACAACGGCTGCAAAACAGGCTTTAGTTTAGCGTAACAGATGCCGTAATAAATGGGGTGGCACGAGAATTGACATCGTGCCACTAGTGGTGCTACGATGTACTCAATCGTGCTACCGCTCTGACTGGATTGTGCGCATCTTTAAGTGCAATTAGGCGGCAAGCGTCAGACTAGATGGATCTTCCCGGCGTCAAGCCGTGTGGTTTGGTAACCCCCTGCCCACACGGCTTTTTAATTTAGCAGGTGAGCGCATCCGTGAACAGAGTGGCGCCGTGGCAATAAATATTAAATTCAATTTGGTAATAACAACTTGGGTAATGACCCCGTGTATTGAGGAGCCTATCAACAAATGTCCAAATATAAATCACTACATGCCCCATGCCTAGTAATAGCCGGTTTATCACTGTTCCTCGGTGGCGTTTCTTCAGTACATGCCCATGGTGAATCAATTCGTGGTGGCGGCGGAGGGAGCATCAATGCTGTAGGAGCAGCCATTCTTGCAGAAAAAGTGGTGAGTGTACGTTGGGATGCGCGCCGTTATGAAACCTTTACCGATCAGCAGTTGATTGATTTTAGGGCGCAAGGTGAGGATGTTCACATGCACTCTAGTGAAGATGCTTACTTTCTTTCGTTTGGCTTTCCGGTTAATGACGATATGGATATTAGCCTCATGTTTCAATACAACAACTTCAAAGGGTTTAAAGATAACGGTGATGCTGCTGCCAACGCTTGTTTTGATCCGGGTGATACGGGGACCGCAACTAACTTAAGTGCCACTTGCATTTCCGATACTGAAGAGTCACCGGGAATCGGCGATATGTTGATCACCAGTCGCTATCGCTTTTTTAATGATGGCGATAGTCAATGGGCCTCTGTTTTCGGCGTAATTCTACCTACTGGCAAGATCACTAACAGAACGGGCAGTGGCGAGCTTCTTGGTACGCATAACCAGCCCGGCAGTGGTGCAATTACCTTTCAGGGTGGTATTGCATATAGTGGTCACCTGACAGAAGGGGTGGCGGTCGACGCCAATCTCATCTATCGTTTTGGTACCGAGGGTGCCAAGCAGTTTCGTTCGGGGAACTCCTTGCAGCTTGATGTGGCCGCAAGTTTTGCTCACCACAGTTCAGTAATACCGGTGATTGAGCTAAATGGTATATTCTTTGACCAGGACATTGAAAACGATGAGATCAAAAAGAACAGCGGTGGTGATGTGGTCTACCTTTCACCTGGCATTAACGTCAGGATTAATAAGAAGCAGGGTGTGTATGCTAATGTCTCATTCCCAGTCTACCAGGAACTCACTGGCATTTCTAATGATGAAAAATACCGTTGGAGCATGGGCTGGGGTTCGTCGTTCTAAGCAAAACTGGAGACTGATATGAATAGAAGACGATGGCTTAAGCGATTGTTGACCAAGGTCATCATAGTGGTTGGGATGATGGCCACAGTGGTGCCCACCTATGCCCATTTTCAGATGATTATCCCTTCAGATGAGATTGTCTCTGCCGGTGAAAGTCGGCAGCTTAAGCTTGATCTTATTTTCACCCATCCCTTTGAAGGTATGGGGCTCAATATGAAAAAACCAGAACGCTTTGGTGTCTGGGTGGCAGGCAAGGAAATTGATTTGCTGGATACGCTGCAAGAGATCGACTACCAGGATCGTGTAGGTGACATATTGTCAGCTTATCAAGCCCGTTACAAAATCCGCAAACCAGGTGACCATCTCTTTTTCGTGGAGCCTCAACCCTATTGGGAAGCCGCCGAAGAGCATTTCATCATCCACTATACTAAAACGGTGGTGAATGCCTTTGGTATGGAGGAAGGGTGGGATCATGAATTGGGGCTGCCGGTCGAAATTCTGCCACTGACTCGTCCTTATGGCTTATGGACTAACAATCTGTTTCGCGGCATCGTCAAACACAAAGGCAAACCGGTGCCTTATGCCCGTGTTGCAATAGAATATTACAATGAAAAAGGTGAGGTAACTACACCCGCAGATCCTTTTATTACCCAGCTTGTCAAAACGGATGCGAATGGCGTATTCGCTTTTTCGATGCCAAAATCAGGTTGGTGGGGAATGGCTGCCTTAGTGAAAAGTGAAAAGGCCATGAGTCGCGATGGCAAAGACTACCCGGTTGAATTGGCTGCTGTGCTGTGGATCAAAACAGATGATATCGAAAGGTGATTTTCATGATTAGCCCCTTTAGTTTTTCCTTTATCTCATTTCGAGTACAGTGTGAACTGTGGCAGATGAAAGCGATCGGTCGACACTAATCGTCATTTAAGGACTTACAATGAACTTGAATAAAAGTTGCAACCCATTTGTTTATCTATTAACGCCTGTATTGGCAACCTGTCTCACCTTGGGCATCTCATTTTGGCCACAAAATGCCGAGGCACATAAAGGTCATGCCGGGCCAACGGTCACCTTTATGAAAAACAAAGTGGCATTAAAAGCAATGCTACCGGTCGGCGCAAAAATCGTTAAACGCAAACAGCCGTTGAAAGATGGTGCCCGTGAGTGGGCGGAGAAAACCTACGGCGTGAAACTGGATGAGCAGAACTACAGCTATTATTTGGCCACTGACAAAAAGAGTGGCAAGGTGTTGGGGGCTGCTTATATCACGCGGATGGATTACCGCCATGGTGATTTGAAAATTGCTGTGGGTATCGACGAACATAAACATCTCACTCAGGCCGTGATTCTGGGTATCAAGGAAAAATATGTGGTGGACTATGACGGTAACGTCGGCACCGGTTTGATCAATGGTTATGCCGGAATCTCCTTTGAGGAGTTGATTGCCAAAGTCGACGAGCTGGCCTCATCGGACAAAGCAACACGGGAGTTTGCCGCCGCAGTGCGTGACGCAGCTGTGTTGCTGGCAACCTTTATAAGATAATCAATATCGCTCACCACCACCGCGCTGGGTATCGGTGTTATCGACAATACAGGAACGTTGGACACCACCGCTTTAATTAACCTGAGAATTTGCAGCGTATCAGGTGGCATAGCCGCCTCGTAAGCGGATATCTGTTCGTACATTCATTTACCAATTTCACGTCCACCTTTCGCACCCGTTAATGTGCCAATACCTCCGGCCAGAGTAAGAATGAGTAATCCTAGGCCAAGAAAGGCAAGGACAAGACCGGTTGCAAAATTTGCTTCCACTATTCCAACCACCAGCGCCCCATACTCCTCATATGCCACCTTCTCCGCATTCTTGCCCATATCACGGGCATTCTTTACTTTTCCATAGGCAGATTTTCTGTGCTATTCAAATGGCGCTTGCCGGTGAAATCGACTCGCTAGGGGGCTGAGTAGTTACCTCAAAACAGTCATTTACTGGGTGTAAACTCCATTTTTTCGATCATTTATGCCTTGCAGGAATGAAAACTAGTTCTCGTGCAAAGGTCTCACTTTATCAAAACTGCCTTTGGGTACTTCAGCGGCGACAGCAAAGATTATGTCGTCGCATACATCTCTTTATTATCATTTAAGTGCAGTCCACCCTTGACAATCCTGTAAATCACCCAGATAGCATTAGCCAACAAGATGAAGATACCTATGTAAAAAAACAGCGTCACAAAACCCACCACAGCCCATAACAAAGCGAACCAGAAGGTGCGAATTTGCCAACGGAAATGGGACTCCAGCCAAGTTCCCCCTACTTCATTTTTTTTCACGTAATTAATAATTATGGCAATGGCTAGGGTAATCACCAACAAAAACGAAGCCGCCTGCAATGCATAGATGATCATCGTCAAGGTTTTTTCGGAATCTGTTCCCTTCTTTTGCGCCGTATTTTGTGTGGTAACTGGTTGTGCATTATCAGTGCTCATTGACTTTCTCCTTTATTATTAATTGATTCACGAAAATTACAGAGCGGCCATGGGGCTGCACGTTCTTCACTGTGTATCCCCGCTACTAACGGCGATGAAAATGCCCTAAACGATTGTTCAGTAAATAGAGACTGTCGGAAACATTGACATTTTGCGATGATTCGCCCGCCTTTGCCTTCCGCACAACGTTGGGAGCCATATCACCCATGGCAAGTCCACTGGTACCACAATATAGGTACTGGAACGTGTCAAATATTGATCCACCAGAGGTAAGCAGAGTCCAGAAATCATCCATGCTGTTAACTGCAGCCAAATCGCACACAGCAACAGAGAACATCATTTCATTGTCCTCAATATTGGCGGTATCAAACCAGTCACTGGCGGGTACAGGTAAATCCATAATCTGCCAACTAGTTGTATTTCCGGTCATCGATACGGCCCAATCCAAATAGGTCGTTGAATTTGACAGCAACCCCAATGATATTATGTCGCGTGGTGAATTGCTCGTGACCTCCCAATGGAATGTGCGGCCTTCCCTTTCATAAATAACATTGTCAAAAATGTAATCGGGAACTGATACCACTAAAGACTGTGGCAGGGTCTTGTAACGCACTTGGCTGATCCATCCCTGCGTAGCCGTCAAATCGTTCGCACCCACCGCTATCAGGTCATAATGATCCACTGGGAATTCGTTGGCAACGGCCACTATTCCAGACGATGCCTGATCCGTCAATGCACCAGTAAACGGCATCAAGTTATACTCACGTCCATTGCGGACACCTGTCATCGACATAAACCACACCGGTGCTACCGGGTTGGTCGACCAGCCCAGATTCAAGGGGGTGCGGGCAAGCGAAATATCATAACTTGCACCATTCGCCACCGTTTGATCCAGCATGTAACCATAACGAATAAATTCGGAATCGCTCAACCCGGCAGAAGTCAAAGCCAGCATGCTCAGCTTGCCGTTATTCTGCAAGTGGGCTTCATTCACTGAAATATTGCTCAATGATGATTCGTCACCTGCGGCATGTACCTGAATGGCATCCAGAGGATGGATGAGTGTAATGCCCGCACCTACCGGAATATCACTTAGCGTCAGGTTAATATTCGTAATAAAGTTACCTTCTGTGGAAGTATTCTCATCTAGGTAATAGACAATATTTTCCGCCACCAAAACATTAATATAGGTATCGATATATTTATCTCCCTCATCAGCATCTTCATAGACGAAAGTAATCGTAGCACGGCTACGTCCAATATCACCAAAATCCACCACACCGCTAGCGTCACTGATTTGGGTTTGTGCAATGGTGCGGTTGTCCGTGTTGTACAGCGCAATCGTCGTGCCTTGCACTGGCTGATCACTGCTCAGATCATCCTTTATTATAAAGGCTAGGCGATTTCCTGTCTGTGCCGTTTCATTGTAAACAATGGATGCCATTCGGCTGGTTTGCCCACCATTCACATCTGTCACAATAACAGTGGTTTGTGCGGTGCCTGAGCCTGAGGTAGGGGCCGTCCACATAACCGAAGTCCCCGTCGTTTGATTCAGGTTGCCTGCCGTTGTGTCCCAGATATAATTCAGAGCATCGCCATCAGGATCTGTGGCAATCACATCGAGAGTGGCCGTCTGCCCACTGGTGACGATACCATCCGGCACACGGGTGAATTGTGTAATCACTGGCACACGGTTGGGCACAACAAAATCCACAATGAGAGGCGTATCGGCACTGGCCACTGTTACATTCTGACTAACCAGACCCACGGTAAACAAGGAGACAGGAGTACCCACAGGTGCATCCATGCTATATTTTCCTTGGGCATTAGTGATGGCCGTTGGCCCGAAATTGCTTAAAATGGTGAAATTTTCAACCGGACTACCGGAGCCTTCTTTGGTTACAGTGCCGCTAATCACGCCATCAAAACGCTGCTCGATGGTGTTTGCCAAATCCACACACTGCCCCGTGTTGCGAATGGTGCTGCCTTGCATCGTTGGTGTAAAGATTTCGTTGCTATCGACATCGCCTTCATTAGCATTGGTAACATCGTAATAAAATTTGAGATTACCGCTTTCAATATACAATTTGATACGCTCGGTAATGCTGCCGGTACTGCGTTTGACTGTAACACAGGCTCGCCCGCTCGAATCCGTGCGCACCGGACGTGACATACCATTATAGCTAACACCTTCGGCAATCAGTTGGGCTCCCGAACGAGGAGCGCCATCTTCATCCTGCACCGTCACGCAAAGACAGGCATGTTCATTCATTGGTACATCCATGTTCCACCAGGAAAAATGGGTCACTTTGGCTTGGGCGTAGAGTACACCATCACTATTCAGGTCAATCACCTGCGCATCATCCAATGGCGTGGTTGCAGGATCTGCATCTTCCCGCACCCAAGTGGCGGTGGTTTCATCATAGGACCACCAAGGGACAGTATCATCTGCTGAATATTGGCTTTGCAGGGCATCCGGCAGTCGCACGGTAACGGTGGCGGGTTCATTGAGTTGCGTCACTTCCACACCATTGGCATCGGTAACGGTGATTTCGGTGAAAACAACGCTTTCTAACGGTGTATCAACATCGCCTCCTAACGTGCTGGCCGCCATATAGTCACCCGGGAAGGTGGATCGCCCAGCCTCGGTAGTCGGATCACCCACGGCTACTTCGACGGTTACATTACCGCTGCTTGCCAAGCTGCCTGCGGGGAATGATATTTCAGCCAGCGAATGACCTGTGACATTTCCAGGATCAGCGATGATTAAATTATTGCTTTGCGCAGCATCTACCAATTCTTGGTGATGATATTGCAGCAGACTGGCCGCAACCGCATAAGTCTCGCCATCGGCAACCGGCAGCGAACGCTGGAACGTGGCATAACCTTCTTTTTCATAGGTCAGCACAACAGAACCACTGGCAGGAACGGAAATATTGGCCAATTCGTAATAGCCATTGACATCGCTCGATGCAGACTTGCCACCGGATGACACCATAACATCAACCAAGCTACCACTGCCGCTGACTACGCCAGCAACCGTTACCTGACTTTGGGAGGTTACGTTACCATCGTTGTTGTTACTGCCACCACCGCACCCATTCACCACCATGATGAACAATCCCAAGAAAATAACCTGGACTAACGGCAGGCCATAAAATAATTTATTGGTGACTTTCGCGAAACACCCCATTTCCTTTCTCCTCGCTACATAAAAATCTGTCCGGTAATGGTCAATACCATTATCCTGTCAAGATGGTAATTTGTGTAAAGTACACATGAATCTGAAAAATAAGTATAGTGAGGCCTTTGCATGAGTCTATTTTTCCGTCTCCCCAGCTGCGTTATAATTAATCTCAAAACAGTCATTTACTTCGTGTAAACTCCATTTTTTCGATCATTTATACTTTGTCGGAACGAAAGCTAGTTCTCGTAGAAAGGTTTCATAGTAAGAAAAAACGCAAGCACTTTTAGTCAGGATAATTCATGAATCATCCGAATGAAGGTAACGACTCACCCACATCAATAATTTTACATTAAAAAATCGAGAGTTTAAATGTAAAGCAGTGGCTATGGTGTTTGATCAAGAAAAGAATATGGGGGAGGAAGAGTAGGCACTTGCAGCATGGCTAATTTTTTTCAAATTCAACGCTGCATGTCGTTAACAGGCGAACATCAAAAATGTGCTAGTAGCAATAAACTCCCTCATTCCGTGCACTTTTTCCTTACCAGAGAAAAAAATTACTGTTCGTGCAACGGTCTCATTGTAAAATAGCCTTGACCTTAGTTGCATGGGTGTCTTCTTTATTTTGGCTTGTGGCAATGGAAGATGTTGTTCTACCTAGTGAAGGCCCTCCGAAAAAAGGTTTTTTGGACTATCTTTTTTGTCTTCCGGGTGAAGAAACAGACCTGATAATACCGATGGGGATAACCGAGGAATAAGGGGCGTTTTATCGAGCTGAAATGAGCGCGTGGCGGTCGGCTGGAACACAGCCTGCTTCCGCTTACATGAAGAGAGTTGTGGTTAGGTTGGAAGCGGAACTGGAACAGACTAGTGGGGAGTAACAACAGTGAAAATTAGTCGATGAGGTGCACTCTAACGCCGTATGCTCTAATGACCGATAGGCTATTTGAACTTGTAGTTAGAGGAGGCTGTAAATAATTAAATAAGGTAAACCCCCGGCTTTGCCGGGGGACTCTCAAAGGTTTGACCGTTCCCACGGTCTATCTATCCTAGTTGCTCTATCA
>QIHH01000225.1 GCA_003230195.1 Gammaproteobacteria bacterium | reverse complement strand
AGTGGCTACGTGATGAATGATGAAACCACAGAGGTGCTGGTTAAACAGGCGTTGTCACATGCTGAAGCCGGTACTGATATCGTTGCACCCTCTGATATGATGGATGGTCGGGTCGGCGCGATTCGTACCGCACTTGAAGACTCAGGGTACATTCACACCCGTATTCTGGCCTATGCTGCAAAATATGCATCAAGCTTTTATGGGCCATTCCGTGATGCGGTGGGCTCATCCGCTAGCTTGGGTAGTGGTAATAAACAGAGCTATCAAATGGACCCTGCGAATTCAGATGAGGCGTTGTGGGAAGTTGGCATGGATCTCGCTGAGGGTGCCGACATGGTCATGATCAAACCTGGCATGCCTTATCTCGATATTGTGCGCCGCATTAAAGATGAATTTGGTGTCCCCACTTATGTCTATCAGGTAAGCGGGGAGTATGCCATGATCCAAGCTGCGAGTGATAACGGCTGGCTTGATGAGCGCGCCATTGTGCTCGAATCTCTGCTTAGCATGAAACGAGCGGGGGCTGATGGTATCTTGACCTACTATGCTAAGCACGTTGCACAGTGGTTAAAAGACGCGGCTTAACATTTCTATTTAACGGGGTTCCCAGCTATGATGGCTTTTCTGCTATCATCTTGCGCGATTCTAATGAAGTTCAATTCGGTTATTTAAGGACTACTTATGTCTAATTATGTGTATAGCATGTTTGGCGGCTCTCCTATGCAACCGCTGCAAGACCATATGGCGCAGGTGCACCTGTGTGCTTCAGAGCTGGTCATCTTTTTTGAGGCTGTGATTGAACAGGACACTGCGCGCATTCAAGCAGCACAAGCATCAATCGTTAAATTTGAGCACGAGGCTGACAAATTAAAAAAATCGCTTCGCCTTAGCCTGCCTAAAGGGATGTTCCTGCCGGTCTCTCGACATGATCTATTAGATATGTTGACGATGCAGGACAATATCGCCAACAAAAGCAAAGATATTGCCGGTTTGATGCTGGGACGACAGATGGCACTGCCAAAAAGTATCGCGCCACTTTTTCTGGCCTATGTGAAACGCAGTATAGATGCGGTCGCACAGGCTGACACCGCCATTAACGAACTCGATGAACTGGTTGAGACCGGTTTTCGCGGGCGTGAAGTTAAAGTGGTGGAGAAGATGATCAAAACCTTGAACCAGATTGAAAGTGACACTGACGAGATTCAGGTCCAGATTCGCGCCATCATGTTTACAATCGAAACAGACCTACCACCCATTGATGCTATGTTCATCTATCGCATCATCGAATGGGTCGGAGAGCTTGCTGATCTTGCTCAACGTGTTGGCAGTCGCCTGCAGTTGATGCTGGCCAAATAAATAGAAAGAGGTAGTTACTCGTGGAATACGCATATATTTTTATTATTCTAGCCTGTATCTTTGGCTTTTTCATGGCATGGGGGATTGGTGCTAATGACGTCGCCAACGCCATGGGTACCTCGGTGGGTTCCGGTGCCATCACCATTAAACATGCGATTATTATTGCCGCAATCTTTGAATTCAGTGGTGCGTTACTCGCAGGCGGTGAGGTAACACAAACCATCCGCAAAGGGATGATCGATACGACTTCGATCGCCAGCACGCCGGAGTTGCTGGTGTATGGCATGCTAGCTGCGCTGCTCGCGGCGGCAGTGTGGCTGTTGGTTGCCTCTTATTATGGTTGGCCGGTCTCAACGACTCATTCAATTGTCGGTGCGATTGTTGGTTTCGCCGCAGTTGGCATCGGCATGGAAGCGGTCATGTGGGGTAAAGTGGGCACCATTGCGCTGAGCTGGATTATCTCGCCGCTCTCTGCGGGGGTCATCGCCTACGCGCTCTTTATGAGCGTACAAAAACTGATCATTGATACCCCAGACCCATTTGCTAGCGCCAAGCGCTATGTGCCATGTTATATTTTCTTGGTAGGCTTTATTATTTCACTGGTCACCATGTTTAAAGGGCTCAAGCACGTTGGGCTTGACCTAACGACCTTCCAAGCTTATCTGTTTTCTGTATTGATTGGTATCGGTATGGCGCTCATCAGTAAAATTTTTATCAACCGAATCAAACATGATCCATCGGATGATAAAGACTTTCACTACACCAATGTAGAGAAGGTGTTTGCTGTCCTGATGATTGTAACTGCCTGTGCGATGGCCTTTGCACATGGCTCGAATGACGTCGCCAACGCAGTTGGCCCAATTGCTGCAGTTGTGAGTATCGTTGAAAGTGGTGGTGAGATTACCGCCCAATCAGCACTGCCAATCTGGGTGCTTCTCCTGGGTGGGGTGGGTATTGTGATTGGACTGGTGACTTACGGCCACCGTGTCATCGCGACCATCGGTACCAACATCACCGAACTAACACCTAGCCGTGGTTTTGCTGCCACACTGGCAGCAGCAGCCACCGTCGTGGTTGCCTCGGGTACCGGTATGCCGATCTCGACCACGCACACCTTAGTAGGCGGCGTGCTCGGAGTTGGCTTGGCGCGAGGTATCGGTGCGCTTAACTTGCGCATTATTCGTACTATCTTTATGTCTTGGGTAATCACCTTGCCAGCCGGTGCTGGCCTTGCGATCCTCTTTTTCTTTATTTTGAAGGCTATCTTTGAATAATAGTCCTGATGGAATAAGAGGGCTGGTGGTTAATTAATGTCTTCACTGTTTGATTTTGATGCTAAGCCTGATGCCTATGCGGTGATGGGCAATCCCATCTCGCATAGCAAATCACCACTGATTCACACTGAGTTTGCCAGCCAGACTCAGCAACGGCTCAACTACAGTGCCATTCAAGTGGATGCAGGGGGGTTTGAACAGGCGGTAGGGAATTTCCGTGCCAGTGGTGGTAAAGGGTTGAATATCACCGTGCCGTTTAAACAAGAGGCGTGGGAGTTTGTTGATGAACGTAACGAGCTGGCCGTACAAGCTGGTGCGGTCAACACCATCAGTTTTAATGACAATGGTCAGTGTGTTGGTGATAATACGGATGGCATTGGGCTGGTACGAGATCTAATCGACAATCATGCGATTGAACTAACAGGTAAACGCATTCTGATACTCGGTGCCGGTGGTGCAGTGCGCGGTGTATTAGGACCGATGCTGGCCCAGCAACCATCGGAAATAGTGATCGCCAATCGCACCGAAGAGAAGGCGCTTGCGCTTGCAAATGAATTTAATCGGGGTGACCAGCTGCGAGGGTGCGGCTTTCCATCGATTGATGACCAGCCCTTTGATCTGATTATCAACGGCACCGCGGCTAGCCTACAGGGTGAGTTGCCGCCTATTCCAGCGATAGCCATCAGTAAAAACACCTGCTGTTACGACATGATGTATGGCAAAGAGCCAACGGTTTTTATGGTCTGGGCTTCCGAGCACGATGCATCAAAAGTGCTAAATGGTCTCGGCATGTTGGTGGAGCAAGCGGCAGAATCTTTTTTTATCTGGCGCGGAGTAAGGGCTGATACGAGAGAGGTGATTGCATCGGTAACGGCGGGGCTGTAGTGTTTTAGGTACGCAACGCGAGACACAGCGATATAAGGGGTGCTTCCAGCGAGACCTGAGACCTGCCTACTATAAATCCTCCAAAGGCCTGAGCATGCCTTGCTTCAGCACATGGGTCTAAATCATCGTTGTCTTCACATCCTGATGCCGACGAGTCACCCCTCTACGTGGATCTTCCGACAACGTCCTGCCAGGAAACACATACTGTCAGTTCCACTCTTTCTCCGTATTCGGATACTTGCACGCTAGGGCATAAGGCAAATAAACCGTGCCAAACCCTTTCGCAAGATCCTACTCATGAATCGCCATTACCCGTTGCAAGTGATTCTTCAGCAACGGCTCCAGAGTTGATGGAAACGGTGTCATCCGATCCTTGTTACCCTTGCCATTATGCACAGTCACCTGCTTGTACCCATAATCGACATCCAAACGTACAGCAACTTCACTACCAGTTCCGCTGTACCTTCCAGTAAAACCAAACCTGCCTAACCTCCTTTCGCGTCAACACCACCGGAATTCGTGGCTTCTTATGTGAGCGGACTGCCGACACACCCTCCAGCGGTTGTTGCAATACCCGCTTATACAGAAACACCAACGCATTAAAAGCTTGATTTTGTGTCGAAACCGCCACAGCGTCTTGCACCGCCAAATGTGTTAAAAAATCTCCCACATTTTTCTTGGCATCCACCAAAAGCGTCTTCCGCGCCTCCATCTGATGCAAGCGAACAAAATGCACAATCCAGTCGCAATAAGCACGCTCAGTATGGATGGAATAGTGTAAACGCTGCATCACATCGCGTATTTCTTTCAATAAATCGTTTTCATAATCTTGAGTTGACATAGCGATTACCTAGGAATGGGGTTTGAGGAAAATATGCCTAAATATCACTCTAATATCAAATATCAGGGAAAATTGACAGATTTTTGCACTTATCAGGTGGGTTTGCCTAGTTTTCTGCTCAATACTGCTGGATAACCAAGCGAATGTGCCTAATACTAATAAATTCGATTTTAAAGGCAAGTCATGTATCTCTTAAATGAGAGAATTGTTAAAACAAGGTGATATTATCCTTACTCGTTCGGATGAAAAACCGAGTAAAATGATACGCATATTAACTAAGTCAGAATATTCCCATGCAATTTTATATGTAGGAGAAGGAAGTTACATTCATTCTGATCTAGCCGGAGTTCATTTTGGCAATACTCAACGCCTGATTATTGACAATCTTGATTTTGTGAAAGTGGTCAGAATTAACAATCAATCAGCCATAAATAAAGCAATAGAATATGCGCGTTTACAAATAGGAACATTATATTCTAGGTTAAGTGCCGCAAATGCAGGGGCCAAAATTTCCTCAAAACTTGATACAAAAAGGCAATTTTGTTCTCGTTTAATTGCAAAATCGTATGAATACGCAGGTATTAATGAAAAAACATTAACGGGTTATGCGCTTATGACTTGAATTCAGGAGTATCTAATATTGTTGGTTATTTGAAAGGGAAGAGCGCGATTATGATAGCGAGACGCTTTAAGGGTAAGCAAAGGAATTTTGCAGGCGAATATTTTTGGGCGCGAGGTTACTACGTTTCAACTGTTGGATTGAATGAAGAAATGGTTAGAGCATATATCCGAAATCAGGAGCAAGAAGATATTCGTCGAGATCAGTTGGTGCTTGGCATATAGCGCCTTGGGCGTAATCTAATAAGCCTCCGGCTTTGCTAGAGGTCATTTAACTTTATAAATTGAGAGTAGAGAATATTAGTATGTTAAAAGCAGGTATCTTTATCGATATGGAAAACCTGGTCATTAATGGCGGTTGGGGGATGAGGCTGGGCGTTATCAGGGAGTTGGTTGAGACCCAGGGGACGATCATTCTAAGGGCAAATGCCTATATGGCTGTGGATACAAACAGGGAAAGAAGAGACTCCGAGTATCGAGAGAAGTCAGAGAAATATCGCGATAGAATTAGAATGGCGGGCTTCCATATCGTCGAGAAAGAGATTAAACGCTACCGTAATGAAGATGGGACTGAAACCGTTAAAGCCAATGCGGATCTTGATATGGCAGTTGATGCGTTGCTGCAGGCTGAGAATCTGGACTATATAATGATTGGTAGTGGTGACGGTGACTTTCTACGCTTGGTTCGAGCGCTACAGAATAAAGGAAAGCGTGTGGATGCGTTGGCATTTACGAACGTTAGTAGTGAATTAAAGCGAGAGGTTGATTACTATTTCCCCGGTTCGATTGTGCCAGGCATTTTATCGATACCCGATAATGCAAAGAATCAGAAGTTTCGTGGAATATTGCAAAATGCTCAGGACAAAGGTTTCGGTTTTTTATCCACGCGTACTGGTTTCAAGGTGACTGATATTGGTGCGGGGATATTCTGTCATATCTCTAGCCTGCGCGAAAATGGTGAGCCAGTATCCAATGAGAGATTTCTAGAACTCTCCAGAAGAAGCGCAATCATTGAGTTTGAAAAAGTTAACGCCCCCAAAGGGGTGCAGGCAGAGAATGCCGTGGTTTATCAATCAAGCTCATAAATTTGGGTAAAGTTACTTGGTCAGGATGGCCCCGTTAACAACCTCTAATTCCCTGGCGCAATCTCCATAAAGTGTATGAAATAAGCGACTAGTAGAGCTGTGGTGAGAATGGTTGTGATGACGATGCCTTTTGTACCCATTGTGCTGTCCTCGTTAGTTGGTGAAAGTGCTAACAGTATCAATAGACCCTAGCTGATAATCAATTCGAAAAAAATTAGCTTTATAGCTATAAAAATTTTGAGTTAAAAGCTTCGTGGGCCGGAGGCAAAGTGGGCTTGGTTTATATTACAGGCAAGACTGCTGTACCAGCTTTGATAGCCATTCAACGGTCGGCTGTATTTTATCCAATGCAAGGTATTCATCCGGTTGATGTACTTGATCAATATCGCTGGGACCGAGGATGATCGTCCCAATGCTAGGCTCTGTTAAGTAAGGCCTTGCGGTACAGAAGGTGAGGGACTGACTGTGGCCGCAAGTATGTTTTTTCGGCGACCTTTACAATTGTAAGGTGTGTATCAGCCTGCATCGGAGAGGTACTGTGTATGAGCGTTTATGTCGCTAGCGAATCGTGTTGTGTTTGAAAGGATATGCCTGCATTTGCTGGTATCAAACGAGGAGGATTGGATATGGCCCCTTAGCTTTCACACATATCTACGAAGAACCATTTATTATGACTGGAAAGAGTGGTGATATGGTCTGGCTGCTAAATAGAATGCGATATTTTTTATGATTTTCCATCCCCAATTCCTTTTGGTATTTCAGGTGAGAATTCTATTTACCACCTTGTATATGCGACTAAATCGCCAACGTCTGTATGGTTGATTTACGATTAATTTTCGTTGCTATTGGATCGAATTTATCAAAAACTGGGGGGCACATAATTAATTTTATCGGAGTGTTTCCGTTTTTCTTTACATTCATATAAGTGGCGGTGAGTTGGGTTTATCGTTGATCAGTTAGCGGTAAACTATAGGGTGATTCTGCTGCTGCGAATGCTTCTCGATGTGGCTAATATCTGGAATATATGTCTGTATGAGCTAGCATTGGGATGAGTGCTGCCGTTACTATGGTGTGGCTTGCTGTTTTTATTGTGATTTTAATGGTGAATAAACGGTAAAATCGAATCTTGATGCACGGAGGTAAGTAAATGGAGATGGGGGAGGGACAATGGGTGTGACGGGCGAATCACGTCGTATCAGGCTTGATGAAATTAGCGATCAACTACTCGCCGAGAGTCTGATTAATAAAGAGCAACATGAGATGTTGATGCTTAAGGCGCGCTTTCGTGACACGGGTGACCAGCATCCGTTTGCGATTGTAGCGAGTCATGAGTTAACGGCTGCCACCGAACCACCTCAAGCGTTAAATCAGGACTTTCTGAGTCAGTGGTTGGCCGATAAACTCTCGATTCCCTATCGCCGTATTGATCCATTAAAGGTAGATGTCGCACGTATTGCTGCCGTTGTCTCCTATAGTTACGCTGAGCGAAATAAGCTCTTGCCGATTGAAATGGGGGTATCTCACGTGGTGATCGCGACAGCAGAACCCTATCAAATCGCGTGGATGAAAGAGCTAGAGCATGTGCTGAATAAAGAGATCAGGTTAGAAATCACCAGCCCTGCTGATATCGAGCGTTTTCGTGTTGAATTTTATGCCATCTCTAAATCTGTGGTGGGGGCTAATGATGACCAACATGGTGCGGTGCCCAGTGAAATTAATAATCTTGAACAGATGCTGGAGATGGGCAAAGCGGGTAGCCTGGATGCGAATGATCAGCATGTGGTTAATATTGTTGATTGGTTACTGCAATACGCTTTTGACCAGCGCGCCAGTGATATCCATCTAGAGCCGCGGCGTGAGCAAGGCAATATCCGCTTCCGCATTGATGGCATGTTGCATCAGGTGTATCAATTACCCGCGACGGTGATGGCGGCAGTGGTAAGCCGCATTAAGATTTTGGGGCGCATGGATCTGGCTGAGAAGCGGCGTCCACTCGATGGCCGTCTCAAGACGAAGGCACCCAATGGCAGTGAAGTGGAATTGAGGCTCTCAACCATGCCAACCGCTTTTGGGGAGAAGATGGTGATGCGTATTTTTGATCCGGATATTCTGGTGAAGAATTTCGCTGATCTCGGTTTTGGTCAGGCGGAATCTGTACAGTGGAAAGGAATGATTGATAAGCCGCATGGTATTATTCTGGTGACAGGACCGACCGGCTCCGGTAAAACAACCACGCTCTATTCAACGTTGAAGCACCTCGCTAGGCCCGAGTTAAATATCTGCACCATTGAAGATCCGATTGAGATGGTGGTGCCTGACTTTAATCAGATGCAGGTGCAGCATAATATTGATCTCGCGTTTGCGGATGGTGTGCGCGCACTGTTGCGGCAGGATCCGGACATTATTATGGTGGGTGAGATACGCGACCGTGAAACGGCCGAGGTAGCGATACAAGCGGCGTTCACC
>QIHH01000156.1 GCA_003230195.1 Gammaproteobacteria bacterium | reverse complement strand
AATGGTTTAACAGAATAAAAAAGGTGGGTGTAATGGCAACAGGTACAGTTAAGTGGTTCAATGATTCAAAAGGCTTTGGTTTTATCGCTCAGGACAACGGTGGTGACGATGTATTCGTTCACTTCAGAGCAATTTCAGGCGACGGCTTCAAGACCCTTACAGAAGGTCAAAAGGTTAGCTACGAAGTAGAGCAAGGCCCTAAAGGCCCTTCAGCTGCAAACGTAGTTCCTGAATAACGGCTAACCGCCCTGTTCAGTATTATTTTAAAGAGAACCGGGCATCTGCTTGGTTCTCTTTTTTAGTTCACACTGAATAAATTCATATGCACCAAGAAGTCTTGCCGTTCTATATCACGGTTGGGCTAGTAGTTGCTGCAGCCATAACCTGCTACTTCCGTACGACAGGTCGTTTTAAATGAGGAGAACACCCATGCGTCTATATAAAAAGGCTGCTCTGGCAGTATTGTTGATGCTCGGCTTTGGTTTCGCTCACGCGAGTGATGCGACAAAAACAGTTGAAGCCGTTAATCTTGAAAAAATAGCCCTGAGCGGAAAAACAGTGATCATTCAGGGCCACGTGACCAAGGTAAACAACGGCATCATGAAACGTAACTTCATTCACCTTGAGGATGGTACCGGTAGTGGCGATACAGCCCACCTGATCGTCACTAGCACAGAGACTGCTACAGTGGGTGACAACGTGACAATCACAGGCACCGTTGCACTGGATACCGATTTTGGTTTTGGTTATCTATACCCACTGCTGGTTGAAAAAGCGACTATCAAACAAGCCGATGTAAAAACTGCATCACATGCAAAATCACACGACCACTAGCAGTTCCCTGCGGTGACTGTTACGCATCACTAACGCATAACAATTACCGCAGTACCCACCTCTTCTCGCTACACCCTGCATGACAACTCAAGCTGACGTTATTATTATCGGTGCAAGCGCCTCCGGCCTAATGTGTGCCATTGAGGCGGGAAAACGAGGCCGCAGTGTCATTGTGCTTGACCACGCCAACAAGACGGGCAAAAAAATATTAATGTCGGGCGGCGGCCGCTGTAATTTTACCAATTACCAGATAGATGCAGAGAATTACCTCTCTCATAACCCGCACTTCTGCAAATCAGCACTGAGTCGGTTTACTCAATGGGATTTTTTAGCGCTGGTTGAGCAATATCAAATCCCCTTTCATGAGCGGGACCATGGGCAGCTATTCTGCGATGAGAGCTCCAAAGATATACTTAATATACTACTTATAGAAGCGCGCCTAGCAGGTGTGAAAATAGTACTCAACACAGAAATCACTGCCGTTGATAAATTTGAGCGCGACACTGATCACGGCTTTGATCTGCGCACTCAACAGGGTAATTACCACGGCAAATCACTCGTGGTCGCCAGCGGTGGTCTCTCCATCCCCAAGATGGGTGCATCTCCCTTTGGCTACAAACTCGCAGCACAATTTGGCATCAAAGTGTGGCCGACACGCGCAGGGCTTGTCCCCTTTACGCTCCAGCCCAGCGATAAAGCTCAGCTCGCCGAACTCTCAGGCATCGCCATTGATACCCATGTTAGCACCGACAGACAAGGATTCAGGGAAAATACCCTGTTTACTCACCGCGGCCTCAGCGGCCCGGCGATTTTACAAATTTCATCGTACTGGAAAGCGGGTGAAACAGTATCAATGAATCTCTGCCCTGCGATCACCATCATTGATGAATTGAAGGCATTGAAACAGCAACGCCCACAACTGCATTTAAACAATGCACTGCATCACTGGCTACCCAGACGCATTGTCACCACTCTGTTAAAAGGATTGCCACTCGACGCTACCTTACAATCACTCTCATCACCGCAACTCGAAGAGATCAATGAGTATATTCATCACTGGAGTATCAAACCCAATGGCACCGAAGGTTACCGTACAGCAGAGGTGACAATCGGCGGCGTTGATTGTAATGCGCTTTCATCTAAAACAATGGAAAGCACGCAAGTCAAAGGACTATTTTTTATCGGTGAAGTCGTTGATGTTAGCGGCTGGCTAGGTGGGTACAATTTCCAGTGGGCGTGGGCTTCTGGCTGGTGTGCAGGACAATATACTTAATCAGCATTCCCCATTATGTTGTCAGCAACAACCTCATTTTGCGGTGCTCAATCCCCGCATCCATGAATAGTCCACTCACCACCTCAAAACCAAACGGCTGGTAAAAGGAAATAGCGCGAACCTGGGCATCCAGCACCACATCTGTCAGCGGTGCCTCACGTGCAATCCGAATCATTTTCGACAATAGCAACTTTCCACCTCCACAGCCTCTATGCTCACGCAATACAGCCATACGCCCGATCTTGCCGTTAATCGTCATGCGTGCCGTACCGATCGCCTCATCACCGTTGAGTAGCAACAACTGAATGCACTGCGCATCCAACCCATCCCACTCCAGCTCAACAGCCACATTCTGCTCCTGAATAAAAACCGCATCACGGATGGGGCAAATCAACGTCTGCTTGGCTGCCCACTCAACTTGCTCAACCCTGATCATTATCGAAATACAGGTGTCCTTCGTTATACAGACGACAGAGCAATGCAATGTTATCGGGGATTTCCAGTAGTGGCGCCCACTCAGTCGCAATATGCATTCGCTGATCACATAGCAGATAGACAGCCGCTTTCATCTCGCTACTGAGCGTCGTCAGCGTTCCAGCAACAAACAACAGCATAGCGTTCTCCTGTTCAATGCAAGCAAAGCGGCTCAATTCACAGCGAAATAATGTGTCTTCTTGCTGAAAGCGCTTCACAAAGGCATCAACGCTCAACGCCTTTGAATTAGGTTCAACCCGCTCGCCACTCTTCGATTCTGTCACCACCTGACCAAACCAGCAAGCTAGATCATCATCATTGACAGGTATACTATTAATGATCTCGCGCACTCGCTGTAACGACGCCGCGCTAATTTCACCAGGGTGTTGCTGAAGCGTTAAATCGGGGTCTTGATAGTGTTCAGGCGAGAAGCGTTCTTCAGCAAGGTAATCTATAAAGCTTGTAATCAAATCGCCTTCAGCAGGTGCTCGAAAACCAACCGAGTAAGTAAGACTCTCTTCCAGTGCAACACCATGATGGATGACCCCCGGCGGCAGGTAAAGCATATCGCCCTCTTCCAGCTCCCAACACTGTTCTGCCTCAAAATAAGAGAGAATTTGCAGGTCAATATCTGGAATCAGATCGCCATCAGAAGCTTCAGCTGTCGATACCTGCCAACGTTTTCGTCCCAAACCTTGCAATAAAAAGACATCGTATTGATCGACATGTGGCCCAACCGAACCATCAACCGGCGAATAACTCACCATGATGTCATCGATGCGCCAGTTAGGGATAAAGCGAAACGACTCCAGCAACTGCGCCAATTCTGGTACATATTTATGCACCTCCTGAATTAGAAGTGTCCAGTGGCTTTGTGGTAGCTCGGAAAAAATCGACTCATCAAATGGGCCATGACTCAGCTGCCATTTCGTATCGCCATCTCGCTCAAGAATAAGGCGCGATTCAATTCCCTCTTCACATGCCATACCTGCAATTTCATCGGGAGACAACGGTGTGTTAAAACTAGGAAATGCCGCCTTGATCAGTAACGGTTTTTTTTGCCAATATTCCGCTAAAAATGTCTCGGCACTCATCCCCTGTGGAAGCGGCAACGGAAACGGTTTCACAAACACCTCGGCCCGTTTAGATCAAGCCAGGCAGTCCAGTCGTTCATCGAATAACCGTATAGCAAGGTGTATACACGGTACCCGGCAGTTTCATCCGTTGTTGAGCAACAAACGAGCTTAACAGCTCATCCAGTCGCGCCATAATATCTGCATCACCACGGATTTCAAAATTCCCATGTTCTTCAATTGCACGGATACCATCATCTTTCACATTACCCGCCACAATACCAGAAAAGGCTCGGCGCAAATTAGCAGCCAGCAGATGACATTCCTGATTTTTATGTAACTCAAGGCTACTCATATTTTCATGGGTCGGTGCGAATGGGCTCTGGAACGCAGGCTCTATTTTCAACAACCAGTTAAAATAATAGGCGTCACGTTTTTCGACTCTATATCTGCGCACCTCTTCGATCCCTGCCAACATCTCACGTGCAACTTTAATCGGATCATCAATAATAATTTGATAACGCGACTGCGCCTCCACACCCAGCGTGGCGTTGATAAACTGATCAATCTGTTCAAAATATGCACGCGCACTTTCCGGGCCGGTTAGAATCATCGGAAAAGGCATCTCTTTATTTTCAGGGTGCAGTAAAATCCCTAGTAAATAGAGAATTTCTTCTGCAGTGCCCGCACCACCAGGGAATACAACAATACCATGTGCGGTGCGCACAAAGGCCTCAAGGCGCTTTTCGATATCAGGAAAAATAACCAGATTATTGACGATCGGGTTGGGTGATTCTGCCGCGATAATGCCCGGTTCGGTCAGGCCAATATACTGACCATCTCGGATACGTTGCTTAGCGTGACCAACAGCCGCTCCTTTCATGGGTCCTTTCATCGCACCCGGGCCACAACCCGTTCCGACATCAATCCCGCGCAGCCCCATTTCATAACCGACGACCTTGGTATAATCATATTCATGGCGACCGATTGAATGGCCGCCCCAGCACACCACTAAGTTAGGCTTGGTTCGTGGGTGCAAAATATTGGCATTACGCAGGATATGAAACACTGCGTTGGTGATCCCCTCTGAATCATTCAGATCAAAAGTCGGATTATCTTGAATTTCATCGCTGACATAGATAATGTCACGCAACACCGCAAACAGATGTTCGCTGATCCCTTTGATCATCATACCATCGACAAAGGCACTTGGCGGTGCATTTTTAACCTCAAGCTTAATGCCACGCTCCTGCTGTATCACGCGGATATCAAAATCGGGGTAACGCTCCAGTAGTTCCTTGCCATCATCCAGATCACTGCCGCAGTTAAGCACTGCCAATGAGCAGTTGCGGAACATCGTGTACAGACCACTTTGACTTCGATCCAGCAGCTTATTCACTTCAACTCTAGATAAAACATCCATGTGCCCTTGCGGGGTAATTCTTGCGTCTATCACTTCATCACTCATTGCCAGTTTTTCTCTCGCTTGTTATCTATGTTATAAAAGACGACCATTTGGCCTAAAGCTGAACTACAATATACCCAATTCCAGCCCGTATTACGCTGCCAAGATGCTAAAACACTTACCTTTTTTCTGTTTTCATGATAAAGTTCATATCCTGAGCGTAATGCTCAACTATTTTTTCAATCCCAAATTTAAAAGGTTTAATGCAATGAACGTAGATCAGCATTTGAAAGTAGCACAGTGGCACATCGAACAGGCAAGAATGCACGCAACTGAAGAAGGTTACAGCTGTGGTTGCCCTGCCAACGCACATGATCAAAAAGCGATCGATTCAGTAGAATCTGGCGTTATCGAAGAAGAAACTGCCTGCGCGGCTAGCTAAACCAGATACAGATCAGGATATGCTTCTGAACCGTATTTAAAACCCGTCCTCTTCGGCGGGTTTTTTTATGGCGCTTCGTTTCTCATGTGGTCAGCGGTATTCCATAACGACTGCTTTAGGTGGTCTCGCAACAGCGAATCAAGCGCCATCTCATCCAACGCCTGTGACATACATAACATCCACGCATCACGCTCCGCCTCACCAATCGAAAAAGGCAGATGACGTGCACGCAAACGCGGATGGCCATATTTTTCGCTGTAGAGCCCAGGACCACCCAACCAACCAGACAGAAACATAAAGAGCTTGTCACGCGAGCTATCTAGGCTATTGGCGTGCATCTTACGGATAACCGCCGCTTCCGGCAGATTGTCCATCAAATCATAAAAATGATCCACCAAGCAACGCACGCCCTGCTCTCCACCCAAACGTTCATAATGGGATATCTGCATCTCTCTCTTCTCAAATATGACAACAATCAAAAACCAGATTCTACCTGAAAAACATTGCCAGACCGGCTAGACCAGCAAACAAAAAAGCCACGGCCAAAAGTAGCAGAGTTCTATTTAAACCATCGGACAAACTAAATGGTGCCTCAATAAATTCATGAACTGGAGCAAATTGCCTTCGGTGTTGATGACAAACTGGGCAAAAAATCTAAGCGCTATTGCTACAGTACATCACTTAAGAATGATGACAAAAGCGCTAACGGATTTGGCATTGAACACAAATTCTAGTTCAGAAGAGAAAAATACCTCTTGGATTCATTTCAAGTATGCCATTTTATTTCGCCCCTTACGCTTCACCTAATGAGACTTTTACAGGACATTCATTTGCTCCGTGTTTTCTCATCCTACTGACACACACCAATTGATCCCTCAGTACAAATACGCCCATCATGCCAGATTGCCTTATCTAGTTTGGCGCCATTAAAGCTAGCGCCAGCTAAATTCGCGCCGCCAAAATCTGCATACGAAAGATCTGCACCATCAAAAATGGCTCCCTCAAGGTCAGTACCACTCAGATTAACGCCCACAAGTATTGCGTGCCGAACATCGGCATCATTTAACAGCGCGGCACTTAGATTAGAAAAAGAGAAGTTTACACCCATCAACTGACTACCGCGCAAGTCAGCCCGAGAGAGATTCATATTTTTCATTAACGCACCGCTTAAATCGGCATTAGAAAGCCGCACAGCCGCCATCTGACAGTTACTCCAGTTCACTTTTGGTGCGGCGCTCACAGTGCAATCAATGCCACCCACCTCCGGTTCAGGAGAGTTAAGGTAAATCACCACTCCCATCACCGCCAGTAATGAAAATGTAACAAACCCCACCAGCATCCGATTCAGCGGCTTTTTCTCATTCAAACTTGGCACCACAGAACTAACACCCCCATCCAGATCTAATCTAGCTGCTTCAACAGAATCATTGTATACATCAGTCGACAACGGCTGATAACGTGGTTTATTGCCACTCCGCTCACGCTGCATCTCCCAATGTTTCCGAGCCATTAACTGCTGCCGCTGAAATGCATCATCTTCTGCATCCTGACGCATTAAAGGCAATAACTGAGAGTACTCAGAAGAAAATAGCCATTGCTCTTGATTCTGACTTAATTCATCGTTCTTCTTGATACGCCCATGCAATAGGTAATGTGCTATCTTGGCTTCTGTAAACGGCCCCCGAATCACCTCACCACGACGGATATACCACTGCTCTGATGCTAATGCTGTTGAATTCATAGACCCACTCTAATCAAGCCTCTTCGAGTGGTCAATCAATAACCACCCCCAAAGTGGATGGTATGATACCCCCAGAATGGGTATGCCACAGGCCTGCCAGTTTCATCTGCTTCTGGCACTTCTTTTCTATCTATTGATCCTAATGTACTCTCTAATCCGACATGCGAACAAGCCTTGAACGTCTCCGAACAGCCAGCAGTATGAGGCCCAATCCGAGCAATGGCCCGAACGCACCCGTGCCGCCATCTGAATCATCAGGGTTATTGGTCGTCGCAGCGCTGACATTGACCGTACGAATGACCTGAGTCGCCGCATTGCCTTCAGCATCAGAAACGTCATAGCTCACCTCGTAGGTTCCTGCATTTGCAATGTCCACTAGGTTAACTGTCTGGATACTGGTAGTGAGATTGCCATCGATGTTATCCAGAGCCGTCGCGCCAGCATCGGCATAAGCGCTCCCGACAGTGATAGTCTGAGGATTATTGCCCGTGAGGATGATTACGGGTGCGATATCGTCAACAATAACCGTCACAACATTGACCGTCCGTATCATTTCGACTGCCGTATTTCCTGCCGCATCAGAGACGTTATAGGTAACGTTATACGAACCTGCTACCGCAATGTTAACTGCAGCAGCATCCGTGGTGATATTACCACTGATATCACCATCAACATTGTCCATTGCGGTTGCGCCCAGTTCGGTATAAGTGCTACCGACAGTAATCGTCTGAGGATTATTGCCCGTGAGTGTAATCACCGGTGCGATATCATCAATAACGACTACCACAACATTAACAGCTCGAATCACTTCGATGGCCGCATTGCCTGCCGTATCAGAGATGTTATAAGTCACGTTGTATGAGCCAGAAACCTCGGTGTTAACAGCCGAGATATCTGCGATGATGTTGACACTGATGTCGCCATCAAAATTGTCCGTAGCCGATGCCCCGAGTTCGCTATAAGTACCACCAAGAGTGATGGTTTGCGGATCATTACCAATCAGGGTGATCACCGGTGCAATGTTATCTGGCATGCTATTGCCAGCCATGCGCAACAATGCACGCCCCGTGACGGTTTTACGCGTACGGTTAGCTGCCGCGTCACCAGGTGCCACCCTGCTCCAGCTACGATTGGGTTTGTCCCAGATTTCCAGCATGATTTCGATACTGCTGGCATTGGCATCCGTCACTGTGGTGGGCAGTGTCACCGTAACGATGTTCGGGGTATCACCTCGGGGGTGATGTCGGCACCATTGGCTGTCACTTTGAAACGGCTGAAATCCAGCGGGGAGTCATCCCATAGGCCAACTAAAATACTACTCACGCTGGTGCCACCCACAGGCGTCAACGTGATAACGGGGCGCATCATATCATCGTGCACGTTGTTCTTGGGTGCACCGATGTCCAACCAGCGCGCGATCAGCCGTTTCTCCTCCTCCGTCATGCCTGAGACATGAGCTAAATGCTCGCTTACCTTAGGCCAAATTTCCGGAAACTCTTTCCCCCTGTTATCCACTACCACAGCGCTACCCTCTGGCGGCAGACCCGTCTGTGGATCACGCCCATCAAGACGCTCACCATAAAGCGCCCACACCAGCATACTGGAGCGCGCACTATTGGCGGAGACCCAACGCGACGGTGTGCAACATTGAAAATGCG